>NZ_LJQT01000330.1:0-12109 GCF_001400515.1 Pseudomonas meliae
TTGATCGGAGAATCCTTAGCCGTTGAAAAGCAAGCACGATCCCATGGTCTACGCTTAGCGCCAGGCACTGCCGAACCACGTTAAAAACAGCTTCTGGCACTGAACACGACACGAAAATGTCATGCAAAAAGCCTAACTTGGCTCAGGTATTGCTGATCTAGACCAAACAATCCGAAACGAACACTTCTTGCAAGAAGTGCACTAGGAGCTCCGAATGAAACATCTTTTGTTGGCATCACTCCTCGGTTCAGCCATGGCAATGAGTTCGCTGGTCATGGCTGCGGACACAGACCTTAAAACGCTGGAGGCTGCGGCCAAGGCTGAAGGTGCGGTCAATAGTCTCGGCATGCCGGATGACTGGGCTAACTGGGGTGGCATCTGGAAAGACCTGGAAACCAAATACGGCCTCAAGCACATGGACACCGACATGAGTTCGGCCCAGGAGATCGCCAAATTCGATGCGGAGAAAGACAACGCCAGCGGTGACATCGGCGACGTGGGTGCCGCGTTCGGCCCTATAGCCGTCGCCAAAGGCGTGACCCAGCCTTACAAGCCAACCACTTGGGAGCAGATTCCGGACTGGGCCAAGGACAAAGACGGCCATTGGGCGCTGGCCTATACCGGCACCATCGCCTTTATCGTCAACAAGAACCTGTTGCACGGCTCTGAAATACCGAAAAGCTGGGCCGACCTGAAAACCGGTAAATACAAGGTTTCCATTGGTGATGTAAGCACTGCTGCGCAAGCAACCAATGGTGTACTGGCCGCAGCCATTGCCATGAAAGGCGACGAAAGCAACATCGAGCCAGGCCTGGCACTGTTCACCGACCTGGCCAAGCAGAAACGCCTGTCACTGGCCAACCCGACCATTCAAACCATCGAAAAAGGAGAAATCGAAGTCGGCGTGGTCTGGGACTTCAACGGTCTCAACTACAAAGCCAAGATGGCCAAACCGGATGACTACGTGGTGCTGATCCCTTCGGACGGTTCGGTGGTTTCCGGCTACACCACCATCATCAACAAATACGCCAAGCACCCGAACGCCGCCAAACTGGCGCGTGAATACACCTTCAGCGATGCCGGTCAGATCAACCTGGCCAAAGGCAATGCGCGTCCGATTCGCGTTGAACACATCAAGCTGCCAGACGACGTGAAAGCCCAGTTGCTGCCGCATGAGCAATACCTCAATGCCAAGCCGATCAAGGACGCAGATGCCTGGGAAAAAACCTCCAAAGCGCTGCCTCAGAAGTGGAACGAGCAGGTCATCATCGAGATGAACTGATTCTCTCCTGCGGCTCAGGGATGAAGTCGTGTACATCGGGCGAGCCAGACTCGCCCGTTCTTTTAAAGCGAGTCGCCCATGAAACACAACGTCATCCTGATCGTGCTCGATGGCCTCAACTACGACGTGGCGCGCCACGCAATGGGCCATCTTCAAGCCTGGCATGATGCTGGCCGTGCCGCGCTCTACAAGCTGGAATGCGAGCTACCCGCCCTCTCCCGCCCCCTGTACGAATGCATATTGACCGGGGTCGCGCCTATCGACAGCGGCATCGTGCATAACAACGTTTCCCGCCTGTCTAACCAGCGCAGCGTCTTTCACTACGCTCGTGACGCCGGCCTGACCACTGCAGCGGCGGCCTATCACTGGTTCAGCGAGCTGTATAACCGCACGCCGTTCGACACGGCACGCGATCGTCATACCGAGGCAACGGAACTACCCATTCAGCACGGGCTGTTCTACTGGGCCGATCACTACCCGGACTCGCACCTGTTCGCCGACGCTGAAAGCCTGCGCCTGAAACATGCACCGAACTTTCTGCTGATTCACCCCATGAACATCGACGACGCCGGGCACAAGCACGGCCTCGACACTGCGCAATATCGCAACACCGCCCGCAATGCCGACATCATTCTGGCTGACTACCTTAAACGCTGGCTGGACGCGGGTTATCAAGTGCTGGTGACCGCCGACCACGGCATGAACAACGACCGCTCGCACAATGGCCTGCTGCCGGAAGAACGCGAAGTGCCGCTGTTCGTGCTGGGTGATGCGTTCAGCCTGAATGTCCATGCAGCGCCACGCCAGACCGACCTGTGCGGCACCATCTGCGAATTGCTCGGCATACATCACGACAAACCGGTCTGCCGGGAGATGCTCAATTGACCCGATTTTCCCGAGGCAAGTGGCTGGGGCTGTTGTGCCTGGTGCCCTTTGCCGTGTTCTTCATTGTGTTTCAGATTGCGCCGCTGCTCTGGGTGGCGATTCACAGCCTGCAAAGCGACGCCGGTTGGGGCTGGGAAAACTTCACCAAAGCGTTCAGCTCGAAGTTCTATCGGCAGGCGATCCAGTACAGCCTGGAGATCAGCTTCTGGTCGAGCCTGTTCGGCATCATCATCTCTGTGCTGGGTGCCTATTCGCTGCGCAAGGTAGACTCGCGGCTGCGCGATTTCGTCAATTCGTTCGCCAACATGACCAGCAACTTTGCCGGCGTTCCATTGGCGTTCGCATTCATCATTCTGCTGGGTTTCAACGGCGCATTGACCCTGATCCTCAAGCAAACCGGGATCATTGATGACTTCAACCTGTACTCCAAGACCGGGTTGATCATCCTCTACACCTACTTCCAGATCCCGCTTGGCGTGCTGCTGCTCTACCCGGCATTTGACGCGGTGCGCGAGGACTGGAACGAGTCGGCGGCGCTATTGGGTGCCAGCAGTTATCAATTCTGGCGCTATATCGGCCTGCCGGTCCTGACCCCTGCGCTGCTCGGTACGTTCGTGATTCTGCTGGCCAACGCGCTGGGCGCGTATGCCACGGTGTACGCCCTGACCACCGGCAATTTCAACGTGCTGCCGATCCGCATTGCCGCGATGGTGGCAGGCGATATCACTCTGGACCCGAACATGGCCAGCGCTCTGGCGATGATTCTGGTCGGCCTCATGACTCTGGTCACAGTCGTCCATCAGTGGCTGTTGAAGAGGAGCTACCATGTCGCGCGCTGAACGACGGCCTGCGGGCATTTACCACAAAACCGTGGTTTACCTGCTGTTCCTGATCCTGTTATTACCGCTGGCCGGGACCTTTCTGTACTCGATTTCCACCAGTTGGTCGGCGACCATTCTGCCCAGTGGCCTGACCTTCAAGTGGTACGTGGCGCTGTGGAGCGATCCGCGTTTTCTGGCGGCGTTCGGCCAGTCACTACTGGTATGCGTCGGCGCGTTGATACTCTCGGTGGTGCTGATTCTGCCGCTGCTGTTTGTCGTCCATTACTACTTCCCGCGCCTCGACGGGCTGATGAACATCCTGATCCTGCTGCCGTTCGCCGTGCCTCCCGTGGTCTCGTCGGTCGGCCTGCTGCAACTCTATGGCTCCGGCCCCATGGCCATGGTCGGCACGCCGTGGATTCTGATCGGCTGCTATTTCACTGTTGCCCTGCCTTTCATGTACCGCGCCATCACCAATAACCTGCAGGCCATCAACCTCACGGACCTGATGGATGCCGCCCAGTTGCTCGGCGCCAGCACCTGGCAGGCGGCTTTCATGGTCGTGCTGCCTAACCTGCGCAAGGGCTTGATGATTGCCCTGCTGCTGTCGTTCTCGTTCCTGTTTGGCGAATTCGTGTTCGCCAACCTGCTGGTCGGCACCCGCTATGAAACCTTGCAGGTCTACCTGAACAACATGCGCAACAGCAGCGGTCACTTCAACAGCGCGCTGGTGATTTCCTATTTCCTCTTCGTGCTGGTGCTGACCTGGGCCGCCAATCGACTGAACAAGGACAAAGACTGAAATGAGTTTTGTCAGCATTGAAAACCTGCAGAAAAGCTATGCCAGCACGTCAGTGTTCAGCGACATCAACTGCAGTATCACGAAAGGCGAGTTTGTCACCTTGCTCGGCCCGTCCGGCTGTGGCAAGTCCACGTTATTGCGCTGCATTGCCGGGCTGACGCCAGTCAATAGCGGGCGCATCCTGCTTGATGGCACTGACCTGGTGCCGCTCACACCACAAAAACGCAACATCGGCATGGTGTTCCAGAGCTACGCGCTGTTTCCCAACATGACCGTCGAGCAAAACGTCGCGTTTGGCCTGCGAATTCAGAAAGTCAGTGCGGCCGACAGCGAAAAGCGCGTTGCCGATATTCTGCGCATGGTCGAGCTGCACGACTTTGCCACGCGTTATCCGCATCAGTTATCCGGCGGGCAATGCCAGCGCGTGGCTCTGGCGCGCTCGCTGGTCACTCGCCCACGCCTGCTGTTGCTTGATGAGCCGCTGTCGGCACTGGATGCGCGAATTCGCAAAAACCTGCGTGAGCAGATTCGCGCCATTCAGCGCGAGCTGGGCCTTACCACGATCTTCGTGACCCACGATCAGGAGGAGGCGCTGACCATGTCCGACCGCATCTTCCTGATGAACGAAGGCCGGATCGTGCAGAGTGGTGACGCAGAAACCCTTTACACCGCTCCGGTTGACGTGTTCGCTGCGGGTTTCATCGGCAACTACAACCTGCTGGAAGCCGAAGACGCCACACGTCTGATGCAACGCCCGATCACCAGCCGCATTGCGATTCGCCCTGAATCGATCCAATTGAGCCTGACCGGCGAACTGGAAGGCGAAGTACGCAGTCACAGTCTGCTCGGCAACGTCATCCGCTACCGGATACAGGCCCGCGGCGTGGAACTGGTGGTCGACGTACTGAACCGCAGCGCCGACGACCTGCACCCGGATGGAAGGCGTGTAACACTGAACATCGAACCGTCGGCGCTCTGTGCTCTGAACTAACCGTGCTCTGAACTGATTTTGTTCTGCACGGATAACGCCACACGCTTGCCGATCAAGACGCCAAGCGTGAAGCTGACAGCTGATTCAACAGACTTTTAGGAGAAACGCACATGCCCCTGGCAATTTTCGACCTGGACGAGACCCTGATCGGCGGCGACTGTGCCACGCTCTGGAGCGAGCAGATGGGTCGCCTGGGCTGGGTCGACTCAACCTCGTTCATGCAGCGCAACGACGAACTGATGGCCGCCTACAGCGCAGGCGAGCTGGCAATGGAAGACTACATGGCGTTCAGCCTTGAACCCATGGCTGGCCGTACGCCTGAAGAAATCGATCATCTGGTAGGCCCGTGGGTTGAGGACGTCATCGAGCCGATCATCTACAGCGACGCCTGCAAATGTATTGCTCAGCATCGCGCCAAAGGCGACCGGATTCTGGTGATCTCGGCGTCAGGTGTGCACTTGGTAAAACCCATCGCAGAACGCCTCGGGATCGACGAAGTGCTGGGTATCGAACTGGACGTGCAACATGGCGTGTACAGCGGTGCCACGGTCGGCGTGCTGACCTATCGGGAAGGCAAGATTACGCGCCTGATGGAGTGGCTGGACGCCGAAGGGGAAAACCTTGAAGGGGCGAGCTTCTACTCGGATTCACGCAATGACCTGCCGCTGCTGCTCAAGGTTGACCACCCCAATGTGGTCAACCCCGATGCCGTGTTACTGGAACACGCGCAGAAAGCAGGCTGGCCGGTGCACGACTGGAGCTGAGTCCAGAGGCACCGACGGGTCAGACCAGGCTTTCGTCGATGACCAGCACGATCTTGCCGGATACCGTGTTGGTCGCCAGCTCTTCGAACGCAGCGTCGGCATCCTTGATCGCAAAGGATTTCGCCAGTTGCGGCTTGAGGCGGCCTTCAGCGAACAGCGGCCAGACGTGCTGGCCCAGGTCGCTGAGCAGGTCGGCCTTGAATGTGTCATCGCGACTGCGCAGGGTCGAACCCATCAACTGGATACGTTTGCCCAGCACGTGCGCCAGATCCACCTGCGCCTCGCGCCCGCTCATGATACCGATCAGCACCCAGCGACCGTCCAGAGCCAGCAGTTTGACGTTGAGTTCGGCGTAGCTTGCGCCCACCGGGTCGAGAATGACGTTGAACGGTGCAAAATCGTTCAGGCCTTCAAGACTTTCGCTACGTACTACGCCCCCCTGTGCTCCCAGTTCGACGCAATAGGCCAGACGCTCGGTCGAACCGACACTGACCCAGACCGGGTTGCCGAACGCTTTGCAAAGCTGAATACCGGCTGAACCAACCCCACTTGCGCCTGCGTGCAACAACACTTTTTCACCCGGCTTGAGGCCTGCCAGCTGAAACAGATTGAGCCACGCGGTGGCATACACCTCAGGGATGGCGGCGGCCTCATGCAGCGACAGCCCTTCTGGAACTGGCAGTACATGTCGCCCGTCGACCACCACTTCTTCAGCCATCGCCCCGCCCGCCAACAGCGCGCAGACGCGGTCTCCGACCACCCAGGACGTGCCCGGACCCACTTCGGCGATCACACCCGAGCACTCCAGACCGAGCGTTTGAGTGACCCCGGGCGGCGGCGGATACTTGCCCTCGCGCTGTAACAGATCGGCTCGATTCAAACCTGCCGCAGCCACTTTGATACGTACCTGCCCCACATCAAGGGCCGGACTCGGCTCCTCGACCCATTCCACATGTCCTTCAACGCCTTGCAACGCCTTCACGGTGCCTCCATAGTGAGTCCAGACTGAGCCCGTGGCTGTTTTGCCCGGGCTTTTGCATTATGCGGCCGGGTCCGAAGGAACCGGCGACCTCAAAGACGGCCTAATATGCGTTATCAATTGTCCTCGCGTCGAATCAGCATGAAGCAATTATTCCCCAGCACTGCCCTCGCACTGTTTGTCGGCCTTAGCGTTTTGCCGATGTCAGCCAGTACCTTTGCCGCCAACAGCTGGGATAATCTTCAGCCGGACCGCGACGAAGTGATTGCCAGCCTCAACGTGGTTGAGCTGCTCAAACGACATCACTACAGCAAGCCGCCCCTGGACGACAAGCGTTCAGCGATTATTTACCAGAGCTACATCAAGCAACTGGACCCCTCGCGCAGCTATTTCATGGCCAGCGACATTGCCGAATTCGACAAATGGCAGTTCCAGTTCGACGACTTCCTCAAAAGTGGCGACCTGAATCCGGGTTTCACTATCTACAAGCGCTACCTGGACCGCATCAAGGCGCGTCTGGACTTCGCGCTGGCTGAGTTGAGCAAGGGCGTTGACAAGCTTGACTTCAATACCAAGGAAACCCTGCTGGTGGACCGCAAGGACGCCGCATGGCCCAAGGACACTGCCGAGCTCGACGAGCTATGGCGCAAGCGCATAAAAGATGAAGTCCTGCGCCTGAAGATCGCAGGCAAGGACCCGGCGAAGATCCAGGAAACCCTGACCAAGCGCTACAAGAATCAGCAGGCCCGTCTGAACCAGACTCGCGCAGAAGATATCTTCCAGGCCTACATCAACACGTTCGCCATGTCTTATGACCCGCACACCAACTACCTGTCGCCTGACAGCGCGGAAAACTTCGACATCAACATGAGCCTGTCGCTGGAAGGCATCGGCGCTGTGTTGCAGAGCGATAACGACAACGTGAAAATCGTGCGTCTGGTCCCGGCAGGACCTGCGGCCAAAACCAAGCAGGTCGCGCCGACCGACAAGATCGTGGCCGTTGCCCAGGGCGACAAGGAAATGGTCGACGTGATCGGCTGGCGTCTGGATGAAGTCGTCAAGCTGATCCGCGGTCCGAAAGGTTCCGTGGTCCGTCTGGAAATCATCCCGGCCAGCAATGCGCCGAATGACCAGACCAGCAAGATTGTCGCCATCACCCGTGAAGCGGTGAAACTCGAAGAACAGGCGGCCAAGAAGTCGATCCTGCACCTCAAACAGGATGGCAAGGACTACAAACTCGGGGTCATCGACATCCCTGCGTTCTATCTGGACTTCAAGGCCTACCGTGCTGGCGATCCGGAATACAAGAGCACCACCCGTGACGTAAAGAAACTGCTTACCGAGCTGCAGGCCGAGAAGGTCGATGGCGTGGTACTGGATCTGCGTAACAATGGTGGCGGTTCGTTGCAGGAAGCGACCGAGCTGACCAGTCTGTTCATCGACAAGGGCCCGACCGTGCTGGTGCGTAACGCCGACGGCAAGGTCGATGTGCTGGAAGACGAAGCCAAAGGCGCGTTCTACAAAGGCCCTATGGCCTTGCTGGTCAACCGCCTGTCCGCTTCGGCATCTGAGATTTTCGCTGGCGCGATGCAGGATTATCACCGTGCGCTGGTGATCGGTGTCCAGACCTTCGGCAAGGGTACCGTGCAGACCATTCAGCCGCTCAATCATGGCGAACTGAAGCTGACACTGGCCAAGTTCTACCGGGTTTCCGGTCAGAGCACCCAGCATCAGGGTGTAGTGCCGGACATCACTTACCCGTCGCTGATCGATACCAAGGAAATCGGTGAGAGCGCGCTGCCCGAGGCCATGCCGTGGGACAGCATCAAACCGGCGATCAAGCCGGCAATCGACCCGTTCAAGCCGTTCCTGGCGCAGTTGCAGGCGCGTCATGAAGCACGTTCGGCGAAAGACGCCGAGTTCGTGTTCATTGAAGACCGTCTGGCGCTGGCCAAGAAGCTGATGAACGAAAAAACGGTCAGCCTCAATGAAGCCGACCGTCGTGCAGAGCATGCGTCCATCGAAAGCAAACAGCTCGCGCTGGAAAACACCCGCCGCAAGGCCAAGGGTGAAGAGCCGCTCAAAGAGTTGAAGAAGGAAGACGAAGACGCGCTGCCGGTGGAAGACGAGAAAACCAAACCCGAGGACGATGCCTACCTGGCAGAGACCGGGCGTATTCTGATCGACTATCTGGGGCTAAGCGCCGCTGTGGCAAAAAAATAAGACAGACTCATTGATGGCCATTTAGCTTCAACGTCATCAAACAGTCATGAAGCTGTCGTGAAATACGGGGCTGAACGCGCAAGCGCTCAGCCCTTTTTTATTCTCTTCGAGACGACCATGACCCTAACCGAGCAGTTGAGCACACTGAGTTCAATTCTGGCTCGTGGTGATTTGCACAGCTTGTTCCAGCCCATCGTGTCGCTATCGGAACGTCGCATTCTGGGTTATGAAGCCTTGACCCGCGGACCGTCCAACAGCGCGTTGCATTCGCCCCTGAACCTGTTTTCCATCGCTCGACAGGCAGGCCGCCTGAGTGAGCTGGAACTGAGTTGCCGTGACAGCGCCTGCCGGCGTTTCAGCCAGCAGAAGTTGCCGGGCAAGCTGTTTCTCAACGTCTCTCCCGAATCGCTGCTCGAAACGTCTCATCCACCGGGCCGCACCCTGGAAATGCTGCGCCGTTATCAAATCGCGCCCAAGGATGTAGTCATCGAACTGACCGAGCAGATGCCCACCGATGATTTCGACCTGTTGTACAACGCGCTGCACCACTACCGCGACATGGGCTTCTCCACCGCGCTGGATGATCTGGGTGCCGGTTATTCGAGCTTGCGACTCTGGTCGGAGCTGCGCCCGGACTACGTGAAAATCGATCGGCACTTCATCGACGGAATTCACCAGGATGCGGTGAAGCGCGAGTTCGTTGGCTCGATGCTGCAGATGGCCAAGGCTTCCAGAGCGACCGTGATTGCTGAAGGCATCGAATTGCCCGAAGAGCTGGCGGCGCTGAAGGACATGGGCGTGGATCTGGTTCAGGGCTATCTGCTTGCCCGTCCGCAAGAGCGCCCGCCACGCGACACCCGCGCCATGCTGCCCAAGGCAGAGACCACCAGCGCGCCGTTGAACGAAGAAGCGGCAGACCTTTCTGCCCTGCTCAACCCGCAACCATCAGTCAGCCAGTCCACGCCCACAGCTGAGGTGCTGGAAGCGTTTCGCAGGCAGGCCAATCTCAATTCGCTGGCCGTGCTGGACGACGAGGCCAGGCCCTGCGGCATCGTCCATAGGCATTCATTGTCCGAGGCACTGCTCAAGCCCTTTGGTACTGAACTGTTTGCCCGCAAGCCAATCAGCCGCCTGATGAGTGATGACTTTCTGGCCGTGGAAGTCAGCCAGTCACTGCAACAGGTCAGCCGACTGTTAACCAGCCGAGCCCGGCAGCGCATCGAAGAGGATTTCATCATCACCTCCAACGGTACCTATCTGGGCCTGGGACGGGTAATCGATGTTCTGAAGCTGATTACCGAGATGAAAATCCAGCAGGCACGTTACGCTAACCCGCTGACCCTGCTGCCCGGCAATGTTCCGATACAGCAATGCCTGACGCGTCTGCTGCAACAGGGCCGCGAATCGGTGATCTGCTATGTGGACATTGACAGCTTCAAGCCTTTCAACGACATCTACGGCTACGCCCGTGGCGATGAAGTGCTGCTGTGTCTCGCGCAGTGTCTGAACGACCGTATCGACCCAAGCAGAGACTTTGTCGGACACATTGGCGGGGATGATTTTCTGATGGTGCTGGGCATTGAGGATTGGGAGCGCCGCCTGAAAACCCTGCTGGATGATTTCCAGAATCAATGCCGACGTTTCTACCGCGCGGAGCATCTGGAAGCCGGTTGCTTCATCGCCCTCAACCGACAGGGGCAGCGTCAGGAATTCCCGTTGTTATCGCTGTCGATTGGCGTAGTGCATCTGCACGAAGAAAGCTGCACGCTGGTCGATGCCAGCCAGCTGGCAGACCTGGCCTCACAAGCCAAACATTTCGCCAAGGACGTTGCTGGCGCGAGCATTCATGTGATCGATTCGACGCGGCTGGATTTATTGGTACAAGCGTGAGGGTAAATGAGCCGAACGTGCGACTTCGCGAGCAAGCTCGCTCCCTCAGGTTCGCTGTTGTGGGAGTGACCGGGCGGCGATCCGCATTACTCACGAAGGGGTCGATACAGCCACTGAAGATTCGGGGGCCGAATCGCTACTGCACCTCCACTTCCGGGTAGCTGTATTCAAACACCCGAACCACTTCGGCGGCGTGCCACGAAGCGGCGGCGACGCCATCTGACGGGCCAGAGAAGCGTCCGAGACGCTCTGCGCATTCAAAAAAACCTGGGCGCGGCAAGCGGCTTGCGCCCTGGCTGATCACCAGCGAGCTGCGCAAAGGCTGTTCCGCGCGGGCGTCCATGGCGGCCAGATGCTCCAGGGCTGCGGTCAGGGTCTGCATGGCCGGACTGGGCAATTGCAAACGCTCGACCAACGCGCGATAGGTCAGCAGATGACGCTGGCGGCGCGCCTGATCGAGCTCATTGAGCAGGCCGTCCCAATGCTGACGGCTGATGCGCACGCTCACGACTCGCCTCGCCAGCCCGGCACTCCAAGCTCCCACGCCAGGCTGCGCTTTATTGCAGCATCCGGCTGACGAGTACCATTCTCGATCAACTCCAGATAAGACGGACTGATGCCGACCGTACGCGCCAGGCTGGCCACTTCAAGACCTTTGGACTCGCGCAGTGCCCGCAACTCATCGAACCCTGGAAGCTCACCGGCAGCGATGCCGGAAGTCGATACAACCGGTTCCTGGCGCGGCTTGCCGACCAACCCGGCAGCCTTCAGCAGTGCCTGGTACTGAGCCCAGGGCAGCACTGCATATTCCGGCTCACCGTCACGGGATATCACTTGAAGATCCATAGAGTCACCTTGTACTATACGACCGCACACTGATCAGGCTTGATTCATAGGCTGGCATCTTAACAGCGGAACGCTATGGCTTGTGTTCAATCGGTGAGACTTACACCTTACCCCGCTCTTTCTCCAACAGCGCCTGAGTCTTGGGCAACTGCTCGACCACGATGAGTTTCTCGGGCGATTGCTGCTCGCGCCATGCACGAAAAGCATCCAGTTCGTCGCTCAAGTGCTTGGTGACCCAAGCCAGCACTGCGATGTCATCGAACATACCCAACCCTGGAATCCAGTCAGGAATAGCGTCCAGCGGGCTGAGGAAATACATCAGGCCCGCGACAATGGACAAAATGGCTTTAGGACTGATGCTTCGGTACTCACCACGCCAGTAAGCCAGACACAAGGCCTGGAGCAAACGCAGATCGTCCTTGAGCTTGCCCAGACGATTACCTTTACTGTTGCCCTTGCGTGCGACTGCAAACAACAACCCTGGCAGTCGCCCCGCTGCCAGCAGACGCCGGGCTCCGGGCTCCGGGCAGATAACGAATAAAATTCCACGGCGCTTTCATACCCACTCCCGTTCAGCAAAATGTCTTTCGATAAAAGCAGATCCGACGAACTGAACCGCCCCGGGT
>NZ_LJQT01000201.1:0-6445 GCF_001400515.1 Pseudomonas meliae
ACCCGGATGCGCTGCTGGGCCTGGGTACTGCGCAGTTGCGTCAGGGCAAGCTGGAACGCGCCATCACTGCGCTGACCCAGGCCGCCGACGCGTTGCAGCAGCCACAGGCCTGGAACCGTCTGGGCATCGCGCACATTCTGAGTGGCCAGGCCGACGCTGCTCAAAGCGCCTTCGGCACCAGCCTGCGACTGGCCCCGAACGACCTCGACACCCGATGCAATCTGGCCTTGGCATACGCCCTGGGCGATGACGACCAGAAGGCCCTGGAGACAATCCGCAGCGTCAGCCAGTCGCCCCTTGCGCAACCGCGGCATCAACGCAACCAGCTGCTGGTCATGGTCCTGGCCGGAAAAGAGAAAGATCTCAAAAACATGACCTTCGACGATATCACCAAGGCCGAACGCGGCAAGCTGATCGCCGAAGCCCGGCGTGTCAAGGCCATACCGGACCGCGCCGAGCAGGCCCGTGAACTGGGGCTGATTGACGCTAACTGAGGTCATCGGGCCTCCTGCGTGTCAGTACTGGTCTGTTGCTCTGCCTGACGCCGACGCAGCTCTTCGCGGTCATAGCCGTCGATGTAAACCTGCGCGGCGCGCCCGACCGGTACAGCCATAACAGGCCCGGTGTCACGGCCGTGCATGACATCTACGCGCTGCTCGACCATTTGCAGCAGAATCAGGTTGCTGGCACAGCCCGGCGGCAACAATGGCTGAAAATCCTCACCTACACCGATCTCGTCCTGTGCAGCTGGTTGCACGCAGGCCTGGGGCACCACCTCCACACGGCCGTCGGCACGGGTGATCGCCGCATAATCCGGTGAATAGCTCACTGGGTCGAGGTGGGTCTTGCAGCCTGCCAGTAGACACAAAAGCATCAGAACCGGCGGGCGTGACATAGCGCAGATGGGGTTCATGGCCATTCCCTTTCAGTTCATGTAAAAGCCGAAGGCACCGCCACTGCGCGGACCTGCCGACGCGGTACTGGCGGCGCGCTGTTTGTCCAGCGGCGTCGCCACCACGCGATCCTTGACCGGCTCGACCAGATACGGAGTGATCAGAATCACCAGTTCGGTTTCGTTGCGCTGAAAGCGCTTGGAGCGGAACAGATTGCCCAGAATCGGCATGTCGCCCAGCATCGGCACCTTGTCCATGTCCTGGCTGCTTTCACGCTGGAACAGCCCGGCGATGGCAAACGTCTGACCACTGCCGACTTCCACACGAGTGTCGGCACGTCGTACCCTGAACGACGGCACCTGATAGCCGTTAACGTCCAGTGTGGTGGTACTCATCAGGCTGCTGACCTCGGGACGCACCTGCAACGCAATGCGCCCGTTGGGCAGCAACGTCGGGCTGAACAGCAACGACACGCCGTAAGGCTTGTATTCGATACCGACCACTTCGCGGTTGACCGGCACCGGCACCGCCACTTCACCGCCAGCCAGAAAGCTCGCAGTCTGCCCGGTCATGGCGGTAATGTTCGGCTCGGCCAGAACTTCGAGCACACCGTTGCTTTGCAGCGCCTCCAGCATCGCGTCGATGTTGACATTGCCCGACGCAAGCCCGGCGCTGATTACGTTCGATGCGCCGCCCGCTGCATCGGCGGCCAAAGCGCCCCCCGTCAGCAAGCCGAATGAAAAAGTGCCGTTATTGAACAAGGCATTCCAGTTCACGCCATAGCGCAACAGCTCGGAGCGCGAGACTTCGGCGAAACGCACGCGGATATTCACCTGCGCCGACCCTGCGTAAGTGGCACTGTTTACCGTCGACTGAAAGTTCTGCCCCTCGGTGCTCAGCAAGGCATTAAGATCCGTTGCTTCACCGACATCCTGCACGGAGCCACTGGCAATCACCCGGCTGCCGGAGGCATTGATCCGCGCCTGACTCTGCGGGTGCAACGCCTTGAGCGGGCGTGTCACAGCAGCAGTGCCGCTGCTTACCGCCAGACTCAACGCAGCGGTCTCACGGCCCTCGCTGTCCAGGGCAATCAGACTGGTCTGCCCTGCGGCCTTGCCGAACACGTAGATCACGCCGGGTGACACCACCTGCAAGTCGGCAATACCCGGCTCGGCCACCATCACCGAGTCCACGGGGGCTGAAAAATGCAGAACGCGGCCTTCACCGATGGCCAGATCGACTGTGCCTTTGGCCCCTTTGGCAATGTTTTCGGCAAATGAAACTGTGCCAATGAGCAACGCGCCCACACCCACGAGAAACATCCGTATTACGCTTACTGAGGTCATGAGGCAGTCGCCAGAGGAGTGACAGCACCGGCCCTGGATGCCGGGCGTGCAAGGACATCGGTCAGGCTGACAGTGCCGACCGCTTGAAGGTTGTATTCACTGGCCAGTTCACGAAAGGACAGAACCGCCAGTTGCAGCTCGCCGCGCACGATGAGACGGCGCATACACCGACGCAGCTCCGAATGCACAAGCAACACCGTCGAATCATGTTCCGGCAGCATGTCGCACAGGCGACGCAGCTGTACCAGTACGGTCCGACCGATGTCATCGGGCAGCGAATCACGGCTCTTTTCCTGGCGAGCCAGCGTGGCGCGCAGTTGTTCTTCGAGCGCAGGTGCCAGTACAAAGGCGCTGATCACCCGGTTGCGATCGGCATACTGATGACTGATCTGCCGCGCAAGTCCTGCGCGCAGGTGCTCGGTCAGTCTGCCCGCGTCAGATTCAATACTGCCCCACTCCACCATCGACTCCAGCAGGCCGCGACGATTGCGTATCGATACCCCTTCAGAGACCAGCAAACGCAAGGCCTCTGCGATACGCTGCAGCGGTAGAATGCGCAGCACTTCCTTGATCAGCTCACCGTACTTACCCTCAAGCTGTTCCAGCATCAGGCGGGTTTCCTGAATACCCAGAAAGTCGGCGGCATAACGGCGCAACATACGGTCCAATACTTCGCGCAACACTTCATCGGCGAACAGAAAACCAATACCGGCATCCTGCAAACGTTCCGCATGCTCACGCCCTGCCCAGCGGCCGGGACGGGAACCGATCGGCGAAGGCGCTTCAAAGGTTTCGACAGAAACCAGTTGTGCATGCACCGGATCGTCCTGCAGCAAAAGCGCCTGGCCGCTGAATTCGCCCTCACTGACGGGTACACCTTCAAGCTCGACCTGAAAGCCATCGACTGGCAGGCCGCGGTCCAGATAAACCTCGGGCAGCGGCACCTCGACACCCAGATCGATGCGAATGTCGTGACACAACGCTTCGATACGCTGACGCAGGGGCTGCAATGGGGCGGCCTCGGCCAATCCGGTTCCGATACTCAGCAGCACCTGGCTGTCGCGTGGCCGCTCGGCGCTTTCCAAGGCATCTTCCGCGGCATCGTTCGAAGCCCCGGAAGCGCCAGAGGATGCCCCGGGCTCAGCCATCGTTTCATGCTCTTGCAGCTCGTCCTTGACCAGTGACCGGGCGGCACGACGATCCCGGCGCCAGAGCACAAACGCGCTGCCGCCCAGCACGGCGGCCAAACCGACAAACACCAGCAACGGAAACCCCGCCGGCAGCATGCCTACGCCCAGCAGAATCAGCGCAGTCAGACCCAGCGCACGATGGCTGGCGCTTAGCTGCCTGACAATCTCGGTGCCCAGGTCACGCTCTTCGCCGTCGCTGTTGACGCGGGTCACCACGGTCCCTGCGGCTACGGAAATCAACAGTGCCGGGATCTGCGCAATGAGGCCGTCACCGACGGTCAGTAACGAATAGACATGCGCGGCTTCGGCGAACGGCATACCGCGCTGGACCATGCCGATCATCATGCCGCCCAGCAGGTTGACGAACAGAATCACCAACCCGGCAATGGCATCACCCTTGACGAACTTCATGGCGCCGTCCATGGCTCCGAACATCTGGCTTTCACGCTCCAGGCGTGAACGACGACGTCTGGCCTCGAACTGGTCGATGTCACCGTTGCGCAAGTCGTTATCAATGCTCATCTGCTTGCCGGGCATCGCATCCAGGGTGAAACGCGCAGCGACTTCAGCGACCCGTTCAGCGCCCTTGGTAATGACCACGAACTGGGCAACCGTAATGATCAGAAATACGACCAGCCCCACAACGACCTGACCGGCAATCACGAAATCACCGAACGCCTTGACGATATGACCAGCATTGCCGTCCAGCAGAATCAGGCGAGTGGTGGTGATCGAGAGCGACAAACGAAACAGCGTGCTGAGCAGGATCAGCGGCGGCAGCGCGGAAAACTCCACCGAGTGGTTGATGTAGAACGCGACGATGAGAATCAGCAGGCTCAGGGCGATGTTGACTCCGATCAGCGCGTCCACCAGATAGGTCGGCATCGGAATGATCATCATCGCGATAGCCATCAGAATGAACGCAACGATGATCACATCTGTGCGTTTAGACGCAGTTACCGCCAGACGATTCAGGGCATTCATGAGGGTCATTGCGCAGCCCTCCGGGCTTCCAGGTAGCGTCTGAAGCATTGCCGCGCGTCGTCCTTGCGGCCGGCCTTCCACAACGCGCGGCTACGCAACAGAAGCAGCGCGGCGCTCTCGCCTTGCTGCTCGACCAGCCTGTCCAGTGCCGCAATGGCCCGGTCGGTGTCTCCGCTGTCGGTGAACGCCAGCACCAGGCTGTGCAGCAGCGCGCTGTTCGTCGGTGCCAGCTGTATCGCAATCAGCAACATCACCAGTGCACGTTGTGGCTGGCCGCTGCGCCGGTACAGATCACCCATTCCGTGGAGCAACTCTATGCATTCGCGATCCTGACTGATGCTCATGACTGCACCTCGGCGCGCTGCTGTTCCAATAGCAGCCGCATGTCGATCTCTTCACGAATCACGTCTTCGGCGAGCTCGCGGATCTCCGGTTCGGCATCCAGCACCGGTAACACTTCGTCCAGCACATAGCGCAGTACTTGTAGCGAACGCGCCGTACCAAAAAGCTGCGCATTGACACCAGAAGCCTGCCCGGTCTGCTCCAGCTCGCCACGCAACGAACGACGAACCTTGCGCTCACGCTGATCAAGCAGCGCTTCGAAACGGGTTCCCTGACGCGGCTGCGCCGGAGCAACACGCTCGACAGCGGGCAAAGAATCGGCTGAAGGCGGCGCTACGGGCCGCAGATCGACTTTCATAAGGTGAAGGCAAACCGTTCATCACCGCGTACAAGGCGGACCTGATTGCCCTCAATGCTCTCCAGCCTCCAGTTGTCGGGTAACAGTGCGCCTGGGTAGACACGCTTGCCATGCTCATCGATCACGTAGGGATTGCGACCGAACCACACCGCCTGAAAACGCACGCGAGGTGCCGCAAGCGCCGTGCTTGCCTGCACGTTGGGCTTCAAGACAATATGCTGACCAAACCGAGTATCAAAGGCCTGTTGAATCTGCAGCCAACTGCTTTTTTGGGCAGCGGGAAAAGCGCCCTCAACACTGAGCTGCCCGCCCTGTTCCTCAACCCGCAATTGCGTGAGCCTGGCGTCCTGCAGCGCACCCTCAAGCCAGCTTCGGGCCTGGGTCAGTGTGGGGGCGCTCTTGACGGGCGTTGACGAACCAGGGACGGAATCTGCAATGGAGTGCCGGGCCGACTCGGCAGGTGCACGAAAGGCAAATGCAGTGGCACATGTCACCAGCAACAAAAGTGCAGCCAGTGCTGGCCATTTAAGCAGCACCAGGCGGCGGGACACAGCGGGGATGGGTCGGGCACTTCGTGTGCTGCGCAAGCACAGCCTGCTCTGTCCGACCAGCAACTCGACAGGCAAGGAGATGCGTTGACCGTGGCCGACGTTGACAACCCGACGCTGGCCAAGGCTGTCGAAAACCGTCACATCGCCGCCCAAGGCTTCTATTGCGACGTGTTCGACGGAGAATCGCAGACGAACATGTTGCTCGGCCACATCAGCATCGCCCAGCACAAGGTCGGCCGGAGCAGCACTGCCAATCACATAGACAGGATTGTCCAGGAGCAGCGAAACGCCCTGATGCAAACCATGGAGAATTTCGAGCCGGGCTACGCCGCTTTCCTGCACAGAAGCGTCGGGCGTTCCGCTCAATGAGATCAAGGCTGTCATGATCGAGTCACCACCGTGTGATCTACCGGAAACGGCATGTCAAAGCCGGGCAAAACTGTCGATCGGAAGAATTTCGATGCGCAGTGAATGCAGGCAGCTGTAGCGCTGCCTGCATGACAACGTCAGTTCTGTGGACGTTGCTTGGTAGCATCCAGCTCTGCTTTCTTGGCAGTGGAGATTTCAGTGATCTTGGCCGATTTCTCGATAGCCATATCAAAGGTCGCCGACATTTTATCGATTGCTGCGTCTGAATTGCCGGAGCTTACGGGTGGAGTCGAACTCATGTTGTTTCTCCTTGCTTCGAGTAGGGATCTATCTGCTGATTAACAACCGGCTCAAGAGCAGGTCAATGTGCCATTACACAACACGGTGCAGAGACACTAAGAGGGTGTAGACA
>NZ_LJQT01000497.1:0-21063 GCF_001400515.1 Pseudomonas meliae
TTTTGGTTGGCGTTGACAGACAGTCAACTGGACAGTGGCGGGCGTGGTGTGGGAGGGCGGCGTGGTGCCGGGTGGTTTTCCGTTGTCGCGAAGCATGGTGAAGTCCTTTTCCTGAAGATCGCCGCACCACGATACCCCCGCAATCCCCAACGCGAACCTGACATAAATGACAGCGCTGGAGGTCCGCGAAGGCCTTGCGCCGTCAAGGCTGTAGCGCTTTTTTACAGCTTCTTTACGCCCCGACCAGCCTGTCGATCTCGCGCCTTTACACCCTGCCTGCGGACAATCTCCCCACGCGGCCTGTGCCGTATCGGTGTTGCCTGATGGGGGAAATTTCAATGAGCGTTATGGATGGTATCTCGCTGCTGATGGGAGTCGGGCTGTTCATCTATCTGCTGGTGGCGCTGTTGCGCGCCGACCAGAGTCAGGAGTGATCATGCACAGTTACGATTATCTGTTGATCCTGGCCTTTCTGGTCCTGCTGCTGGCACCCGCGCCTTGGTTGGGGCGTTTCTATTATCGGGTCATGGAAGGCGAGCGCACCTGGCTGAGCCCGGTGCTGGGGCCGGTCGAGCGGGCCTGCTACCGAATTTCCGGCGTCGACCCGAAAACCGAGCAATCCTGGCAGCAATACATGTGGGCCTTGCTGGCGTTCAACCTGGCAGGCTTTGTCGTGCTGTTCGCGATGCTGATGCTGCAAGGCGCGCTGCCGCTCAACCCGCAGCAACTACCGGGCATGGAATGGTCGCTGGCTTTCAACACGGCGATGAGTTTTGTCACCAACACCAACTGGCAGGCCTACAGCGGCGAAGCGTCGCTCAGCTACCTGAGCCAGATGGTCGGCCTGACCGTGCAGAACTTCGTCAGCGCTGCCACCGGTCTCGCCGTGCTGGTCGCGCTATGTCGCGGTATCAGCCGTCGCTCGTCGCAGAGCCTGGGTAACTTTTGGGCCGACATGACCCGCGCCACGCTCTATGGGCTGTTGCCGATCAGTATCGTGCTGGCCGTGTTTCTGGTCTGGCAGGGCGTGCCGCAGAACTTCGGCCATTACATTGATGCGCTGACCCTGCAAGGCGCGGATCAAAGCCTGCCGATGGGTCCTGCGGCCAGCCAGATATCGATCAAGCAGCTGGGCACCAACGGTGGTGGCTTCTTCGGCGTCAACTCGGCGCACCCGTTCGAGAACCCGACGGCGTGGAGCAACCTGTTCGAACTGGTGTCGATCCTGCTGATCCCGGCAGCGCTGGTGTTCACCTTTGGCCACTACGTCAAGGACATGCGCCAGAGCCGCGCGATTCTTGGCTGCATGCTGGCACTGCTGTTGATCGGCGGCGCGGTGTCGCTGTGGACCGAGTACCAGCCCAACCCGGCACTGAACATCGCCGGTGTCGAGCAGACCGCACCGCTGGAAGGCAAGGAAACCCGCTTCGGCACCACCGGCACGGTGCTGTGGTCAGTCGCTACCACTGCGGCCTCCAACGGTTCGGTCAACGGTATGCACGACAGCCTCAACCCTCTGACCGGCATGGTTGCGCTGGTCAACATGATGGTCGGTGAAGTGATTTTCGGCGGCGTGGGTGTGGGCCTCAACGGCATGCTGCTGAACGTACTGATTGCGGTATTTCTCTCCGGCCTGATGATTGGCCGCACGCCGGAATACCTCGGCAAGAAGCTGCAAGCGCAGGAAGTGCGGCTGCTGGTCGCCACCTTGCTTGTGATGCCGGTCGGCGTGCTGGTGCTGGGCGCGATTGCTGCCAGCCTGCCTGGCCCGGCCGGTGCGGTCAGCAACCCCGGCCCGCACGGTTTCAGCCAGTTGCTGTACGCCTACACCTCGGCCACGGCAAACAACGGCTCGGCGTTCGGCGGTTTCAGTGCCAACACCGTGTTCCACAACCTGATGCTCAGCCTGGCGATCTTCATTGGCCGCTTTGGTTACATCCTGCCTGTGCTGGCACTGGCTGGCAGCCTGGCCATGAAGAAAACCGCACCACAGGGTCAGAACAGCTTCCCGACCCACGGCCTGCTGTTTGTCACTCTGCTGACCGTCACCATTTTGCTGGTGGGTGGTTTGACCTTCCTGCCGACCCTGGCACTGGGGCCGATTGCCGAACACCTGAGCCTGGGTTTCTGAGGAACCGATCATGAGCACTACTGATTTTTCAAGACGTGATGCTGTAAAAACTGCCGAGCCTCAGGCCGCCAGCGAGTCAGCCAAGACCGGCATCGCTGCCCTGTGGCGTCCGGCGCTGGTGCAGGCGTTCGTCAAGCTCGACCCGCGCCAGCTCAAGCGTTCGCCAGTGATGCTGGTGGTGGAACTGACTGCCATTCTGACCACCGTGCTGTGCGTCATCCCCAACCCGCAGGTGCCCACTTCGGTCTGCGTGCAGATCGCACTGTGGTTGTGGTTCACCGTGCTGTTCGCCAACTTCGCCGAAGCGCTGGCCGAAGGTCGTGGCAAGGCCCGTGCCGACAGCCTCAAGGCCGGCAGCGAAGGGCTCAAGGCGCGCATTCGCGATGAGAACGGCAGCCTGCGCATCATCAATGCCAGCGAATTGCGCAAGGGCGACGTGGTGCGCGTCGAGATCGGCGAAATGATTCCCGGTGACGGCGAAGTCATCGAGGGCATCGCGGCGGTCAACGAGGCGGCGATCACCGGCGAATCCGCACCAGTGATTCGCGAATCCGGCGGCGACCGCTCGGCCGTCACCGGTAACACCCGGCTGGTGTCCGACTGGCTGCTGATACGCATCAGCACCAACCCCGGCGAATCGACGCTGGACCGCATGATTGCGCTGGTGGAAGGTGCCAAGCGGCAGAAGCCCCCTAACGAAGTCGCGCTGGATATCCTGCTGATCGGCCTGACCCTGATCTTTCTGCTGGTGGTCATCACCTTGCAGCCGTTCGCCCACTTTGCCGGGGGCAGCCTGCCGCTGGTGTTTCTGGTAGCACTCCTGGTCACCCTGATCCCGACCACCATTGGCGGCCTGCTGTCGGCCATCGGCATTGCCGGCATGGACCGGCTGGTGCGCCTCAACGTGATCGCCAAGTCCGGTCGCGCCGTGGAAGCTGCGGGCGATGTGCATGTGCTGTTGCTGGACAAGACCGGCACCATCACCTTCGGCAATCGCCGCTGCGCTGCCGTTTACGCAGCACCCGGCGTGACCCCGAAGGAACTGGGCGAGGGCGCCTTGCTGGCCTCGCTGGCCGACGATACGGCGGAAGGCAAATCCATCGTCGAGTTCCTGCGCGACCTGCACCCGATGAACGAGCCCACCCTGAGTTCGGTAACCGCTGTACCGTTTAGCGCCGATACACGTCTGTCCGGTGTGGATTATCAGGGCCATGTGTACCGCAAGGGCGCGGTGGATTCGCTGCTGGCCTTCATCAACATGCAGCGTAGCGACCTGCCGCCTGCCCTGGCGCGGGAAGTCGACAAGATTGCCAAGACCGGCGGCACGCCGCTGCTGGTCTGCGCCAACGGTCGTTTGTTGGGTGCGATTCATCTCAAGGACGTGGTCAAGCCGGGTATTCGCGAGCGCTTCGAGGAGTTGCGCAAGCTGGGGATTCGCACGGTGATGGTGACTGGCGACAACCCATTGACTGCTGCAGCCATTGCCGCTGAAGCGGGTGTCGATGATGTGCTGGCCGAAGCCACGCCAGAGAAAAAGCTGGAGCGAATTCGTCAGGAGCAGGGCGAAGGCCGACTGGTGGCGATGTGCGGCGACGGAGCCAACGATGCGCCCGCACTGGCGCAGGCGGACGTCGGTATGGCGATGAACGATGGCACCCAGGCCGCGCGTGAAGCGGCCAACATGGTTGACCTCGACAGCGACCCTACCAAGTTGCTGGACGTGGTGCAGATCGGCAAGGAATTGCTGGTCACACGCGGTGCGCTGACGACGTTTTCGATTGCCAATGACGTGGCCAAGTACTTCGCCGTGCTGCCTGCGCTGTTTGCCTCGATTTATCCGCAACTGGGCGTGCTCAACGTCATGCAACTGGCCAGCCCGCAAAGTGCGATTGTCTCGGCCATCGTCTTCAACGCGCTGATCATCGTTGTGCTCATCCCGCTGGCCCTGCGTGGCGTGCGGGTTCAGGCCGCCAGCGCGGCGCATCTGTTGCGTCGCAACCTGCTGATCTATGGCCTGGGCGGCATCGTTGTGCCGTTTCTCGGCATCAAGTTGATCGACATGCTGCTGGTCGCACTCGGCCTTGTTTGAAGCCTGTGCTGCACGCCGGTCGGCGTGCAGCCTCACCTGATTGAGGATGTGCAGATGTCCAATGTATTGCGTCCGGCCTTGAGCCTGATCGTGTTGATGAGCCTGATCACCGGCGTGGCCTATCCACTGGTAGTCACCGGGGTTGCGCAAGTGGCGTTTCCGGCGCAGGCCAATGGCAGCCTGGTGTACGACGCGGCGGGCAAAGTGCGCGGCTCGGCACTCATCGCCCAGTCGTTTACGGGTGATGAGTGGTTTCAGTCGCGTCCTTCGGCAGGCGCGTTTGCGACGGTAGCCAGTGGCGCGAGCAACTTCGCGCCGAGCAACCCGGCACTGGTGACACGCGTGAAAGAGGACGTTGCGAAACTGGCCAATGCCTCGCAGGAACCGGTGCCACTGGCCTTGCTGACCACGTCCGGCAGCGGTCTGGACCCGCATCTCTCGCCTGAAGCCATTGCCTGGCAGGCCGGTCGCGTTGCCGCGGCGCGCCAGTTGCCGCTGGAGAAAGTACAGGCGCTGATCGACGCCAACACGCAACGTCCGCTGATAGGCCCGCCCGTGGTCAACGTATTGGCCTTGAATATGAGCCTGAATCAGTTACCGTCTGCACCGCGCAACGCGCAGTTGTAACAAAGTGCGCCGTGTTCGCAGCAGATTCACTAAGCTGTAGATGATTAGAGAGGGGTGGTAACCAAGGTGAGTGATTCCGGTCGAGCTGATGCACTGCTGGCCCAGCTGCCCCGCGAGGGGCGCGGGCGGCTGAAGGTTTTTCTCGGCGCCGCGCCGGGCGTGGGCAAAACCTACGCCATGCTTCAGGCGGCCCATGCGCAGTTGCGTCAGGGCGTCAGGGTCGTGGCGGGCGTGGTGGAAACCCACGGCCGTGCGGAAACCGAAGCGCTGCTCAATGGCGTGCCGCAACAGCCCTTGCTGCGCACCGAATACCGCGGCATGACCCTCGAAGAAATGGACCTTGATGCCTTGCTCAAGGCGGCACCGGCATTGGTTCTGGTCGACGAACTGGCGCACACCAATGCGCCCGGCAGTCGGCATACCAAGCGTTGGCAGGACATTCAGGAACTGCTCGCTGCCGGCATCGACGTCTACACCACGGTCAACGTCCAGCACCTGGAAAGCCTTAATGATCAGGTGCGCGGTATCACCGGGGTGCAGGTGCGCGAAACGCTGCCGGACTGGGTGTTGCAGGAAGCTTTCGACCTGGTGCTGATCGACCTGCCGCCGCGCGAACTGCTGGAGCGCCTGCGCGACGGCAAGGTATACGTGCCTGAGCAGGCGCGCGCGGCCATCGACGCTTTCTTCACGCAAACCAATCTCACTGCGCTGCGCGAAATGGCCATGCAGACCGCTGCGGCGCAGGTCGATAACGATCTGGCGCAGGGCTACCGGCAATTGGGCCAGTCGGCTCCGGCAGTTCGTGGGCGGATGCTGGTGGGCATCGACGGTGATACCCATGCCGAGCGCCTGGTGCGTCACGCCAGTCGGGTTGCTCAGCGTCGCCACCTGCCGTGGAGCGCCGTGCATGTGGACGACGGGCAAACCCTCGACGAGCAGTCCCGCGCGCGCCTGCAAAGCGCTCAGCAACTGGCCGAGCGGCTGGGTGGCGAGGCGGTTTCATTGCGTGCCGGAGAGGTTGCCAGAACACTGGTGCAGCATGCCATCGAACGGCGTGCCAGCGTGGTGCTGGTCGGCCAGTCGCGTCGGCACTGGCGTCGCCGGGTGTTTGGCGGCGGCGTTGCCGCACGTTTGCTGCGTGAAGGGCACGGGTTGGAAATCTCGGTGCTCGACGACAGTGAAGAGCTACCCGATCAACCGCCCCGCGCACGCCCGGCTCGCGAAGTGGTGTGGTTCGATTACGGCCTGGCCTTTGTGGCCACGCTGCTTGCCAGTCTGGTCGCCTGGGGTGTGTCGGGCGTGCTGGCGCTGCCCAACATTTCCCTGATCTTTCTCGCGGCGGTGTTACTGGTTGCGGTGCGCAGCAGCATGGGACCGGCGCTGGCGTGTGCCGGGCTGTCATTTCTGGCCTATGACTTTCTGTTCATTCCACCGAGTTTTTCCCTGAACATCCAGCGCGAAGAAGACGTGCTGACGCTGCTGTTCTTCCTGCTGATGTCGGCGCTGACCGGCAAGCTTGCGGCGCGCCAGCGCAGGCAGTTGCAGGCGTTGCGTGATACTCAGGAACAGACCAGCGAACTGCTCGACCTGTCGCGCAAGATGACCGCTGCCACGGATCGCAAAGCGGTGCTCAATGCCGCCGAACAGCATTTTTCCGGCTGGAAGGAATTGTATCTGTGCCTGGTTGATCGTGACGGTCAGGGCGGTTTGGTTGTTGAGACTGGTGGGCCGCTGATCTTCTCGGAAGCCGAACGTGCCGCCGCCGAGTGGGCCTGGCAGCACGATCAACCGGCTGGCAGCGGCACCGGCACGCTACCGTCCGGGCGCTGGTGGTGGTGGCCGATTACCGCAGAAGAAGGACCACTGGCCCTGCTGGGTGTCAGTGCGCGTGAAGGCCAGTCGTTCACCGCGCAACACCGGCGTCTGCTGGCGGCGCTGACCCAGCCGCTGGCGCAGGCGCTGGCTCGCGCACAACTGGCGCAAGAGCTTGAAGCCGCGCGTCTGCATGGTGAAACCGAGCAATTGCGTAGCGCCTTGCTGGCCTCTGTGTCCCACGACCTGCGCACGCCACTGACCTCCATGCGCGGCAGCATCGACAGCCTGCTGGCGCTGGGCGAAGCCATCCCGCTGGAGGATCGCCGCGAGCTGCTGGAAGGTACACGCGACGAAGCCGAACGTCTGGATCGCTATATCCAGAACCTGCTGGACATGACGCGCCTGGGGCATGGCGCGCTGAAACTCGCACGAGACTGGGTGTCGCCTGCCGATATCGTCGGCAGTGCGCTCAACCGGCTGCGCGCCGTGCTGGCACCCTTGCAGGTCAGCACCCAGGTGACCGGCGAGCTGCCATTGCTGTACGTGCATGCGGCGCTGATCGAGCAGGCGCTGGTCAATGTGCTGGAAAACGCTGCACGCTTTTCACCTGTCGACGGGCGCTTGCAGGTGGCGGCGGGTGTGCTCGACAGCGAGCTGTTCTTCTCGGTCAGTGACGAAGGGCCGGGCATTCCGGAGGATGAACGGGCGAAGATTTTCGACATGTTCTATACCGCAGCCCGCGGTGATCGGGGCGGGCAGGGCACGGGTCTGGGGCTGGCGATCTGTCAGGGCATGATTGGCGCGCATGGCGGACGTCTCACCGTCGAGGAAGGCATTGACGGGCAGGGTACGCGCATCACCTTGTTCCTGCCGTTGCAGGCGCAGCCAGATGTGGAAATGGAGGAGTCAGCTTGAGCCAGGCGGCGACCATTCTGGTCATCGATGACGAGCCGCAGATTCGCAAATTTTTGCGCATCAGTCTGGTGTCTCAGGGCTACAAGGTGCTCGAAGCGGCTACCGGCGCGGAGGGACTGACCCAGGCTGCGTTGAACAAACCGGATTTGCTGGTGCTTGATCTTGGCCTGCCGGACATGGACGGTCAGCAAGTGCTCAGCGAGTTTCGCGAGTGGTCAGCGGTGCCGGTACTGGTGCTTTCGGTACGCGCCAGCGAAGCACAGAAAGTCCAGGCGCTGGACGCCGGGGCCAACGACTACGTGACCAAACCGTTCGGCATTCAGGAGTTTCTGGCCAGAATCAGGGCGCTGCTCAGGCAGGTTTCCGGTAGCGACAAGCCGGAGTCGGCCCTTCAATTCGGTCCGCTGACCGTCGACCTGGCCTATCGCCGGGTGCTGCTCGATGGTCACGAAGTGGCGCTGACGCGTAAGGAATACGCGGTGCTGGCGCAGTTGGCACGCCACCCTGGGCGGGTCATTACCCAGCAGCAGTTGCTCAAGGATATCTGGGGGCCTACCCACACCGATGACAGCCACTACCTGCGCATTGTGGTGGGGCATTTGCGTCAGAAACTGGCAGACGATCCGACCGCCCCGAGGTTCATCCTCACCGAGCCTGGAATAGGGTATCGTCTGCTGGCCGACCATTAGATGAAAAAAGCGACCATACCCCCGTGGCACGGCACTTTTACTGCATCGAACCGTCAAAGCCGCACACTCCATATTCACTCCTGAGGTAACACCCCCATGAAAGCCTTTATCTGTCTGCCATTGCTTGTCTTGGTTCTTGCAGGTTGCGCTGGCAAGACCGGGTATCGAGACAGCTGCGCCACCCAGATAGACGCTGCCTGGCACGAGCTTGATCTGGCCAAGGCCGAAGGCTTCGCCGGCACCGTCAGTTACTCCAAGGCCCTGTCGCTGCTGACCGGTGCCAAGACCCAGCAACAGTTCGAAGCATTTGAAGGCTGCACCGAAAAAGCCGAAAAAGCCCGCTTCTACATCCGCGAGTCCCGCGCTGGCCGTTGATAGCTGAGCCTGCACCGCGTTGTACATGCCATCGTGGACGCAGAGCGTCCAGAACGGCATGCCGGCGCGGAGCGTCGCACGATAATCAAAAGCTGCAAACGGCATGCTTACGCGGAGCGTCTTACGATAGTTCAAGTCGTGGGAGCGGACTTGACCGCGAAAAGGGCCTTAAATTCGCAGGAGATATATCGCTCTCAACATCGCCTTCGCGGACTAGCGAACCGTCGCCCGTTTCGCACAGTGTTTGTCCAGATACTTCTCGCTCCGTATGCTCGCATCACATCGAATCCCTACCGACTCTAGCGAAACGGCCTACGCTCATCTTAAAGTGTTCGGACACTAGCATCGCTTGCAGTCCCACAGTCATTAAGCAGTTGCCGGAAGGGGCTTTCGATGGGTAGAAAACTCGATGCATGCCTGAGCGCCATCAATGAAGTGGTACTGGGCAAGGAAGTGCAGGTACGGCTGGCGATGACCTGCCTGATCGGCGGCGGGCATTTGCTGATCGAAGACTTGCCGGGGATGGGCAAGACCACGCTCAGCCATGCGCTGGCGAAAATTCTGGGCCTGAGTTATCAGCGCATTCAGTTCACTTCCGACCTGCTGCCGGGTGACATCCTGGGGACTTCGGTATTTGATCGGGACAGCGGGCAATTCACCTTTCATCCCGGGCCGATCTTCGCCGAACTGGTGCTGGCCGACGAAATCAACCGCGCCACGCCCAAGAGCCAGAGCGCGTTGCTGGAAGCCATGGAAGAAGGGCAGGTCTCCATCGAGGGCGCGACACGTCTGTTGCCCGATCCATTCTTCGTGATCGCTACGCAGAACCCGTTCAGCTCCGGTGGCACCTTTGCCTTGCCCGAGTCTCAGCTGGACAGGTTCCTGATGCGTATCTCCATGGGCTATCCGGCGAGAGCGGCGGAGAAAGCGCTGCTGCTTGGCGAGTCACGCCGCGAACTTTTACCGCGCCTGCAGCCGATTCTGGACCACGCCATGCTTGGCCAGTTGCAGGCGCATGCACGGCAGCTGCGGGCCAGCGATGCACTGGTCGACTATGTGCTGCGACTGGTCGAGGCAACCCGCAGCCAGCCGCAATTCGCCTATGGACTGTCGCCCAGGGCGAGCCTGGCGATTCTGGCCGCAGCGCGGGCCTGGGCGATGTTGCTGGGGCGTGATTACGTCATTCCCGAGGATGTGCAGGCGGTATTGCCGTCGGTGGTCGGCCATCGGCTGCGCGAGCGCAGCGACCCGACCGGGCATGGCGGCGGGGCGCTGGTGCAGTGGTTATTGCGCGAGGTGCCGGTGCTTTGATCGAGCCGCTCAAACCGTTTTGGCAACGCTGGCTGGCAAGACGAATTCCTCCGGCGTCACGCATCACGCTCGACCATCGGCGTATTTTCATCATGCCGACGCGCACCGGCATGACCTTTGCGGTCGTCATCGTGCTCATGCTGCTGGTGGCGATCAATTATCAGAACAGCCTGGCCTACGGGCTGACCTTTCTATTGTTGTCGATTGGCGTGCTGGCCATTTTGCACACGTATCGCAACGTCAGCGGCCTGATTCTCAGTGCGGGTGTGGCGCGTTCAGTGTTTGTCGGCGAACCGGTGCAATTGCGCCTGCGCCTGGAAAGTGCCAGCCAGGCCCACCACGCCTTGGGCGTGGGTTGGACTGCGACAGCTCTGCAATCCGGCGATGTACTGCCTCGCGGGCTGACCGATGTGGAACTGACCCTGCCTGCCGAAAAGCGCGGCTGGCTGCATGCGCCAAGGCTGCGGGTCGAGAGTGTGTTTCCGCTGGGCATTTTCCGCGCCTGGAGCTGGCTGGATCTGCAGCAGAGTGCCTTGATCTATCCGCGGCCACTGTCGGGTGCCATGCCGCTGCTAAAAGGCGTGCAGCCCCACGCCGAGGACGACGGTCAGGCCACTCAGGGTGCCGGTGTCGATGATTATCAGGGGCTGCGCAGCTACCAGCCGGGCGATAACCTCAGTCGTCTGCACTGGAAAGCCTACTCCCGTGGTCAGGGGTTGCTGGTCAAGGACTTCACTGACTTGAGCGGCCACGACCTGTGCCTGGACTTCATGGCGCTGGGCGGCGATATCGAGGAGCGCTTGTCGCGCCTGTGTTATTGGGTGCTGGAGCTGTCCCAGCGTCGTCAGCCGTTTGCCTTGCGCCTGCCAGGTTTTCTGTCCACGGTCGACAGCGGTGATGCGCACCGCGAAGCCTGCCTGCGCGCCTTGGCGCTTTATGGTCATCGATCATGAGTGACAAGAATAAAGCGCTCGTAGCCGCACCCATTCCGCGTGTCAGCCTCACTTGGCTGTTATTGGCGCAGGCACTGGTCGTGTTGCCGTTCGCGCTGCACGTGCCGTTATCGATCACGCTTCTGTGGCTGGGCTGCACATGCTGGCGGGTTCAGGTGTTCCGGATGCGCGCGCGGCTGCCCGGCACCTGGATCAAGTCAGGGTTGCTGGTGGGCACCGCCGGGGGCGTGTATCTGGCGCGTGGCAGTCTGGGCGGGCTGGACGCCGGTGCGGCTTTACTGGTTGCGGCATTCGTTCTGAAAATGCTGGAAATGAACAACCACCGCGACGCACGGGTGCTGATCTTCCTCGGTTTCTTTTGCGTGGCGGTCGGCTATCTGTTTGAAGACAACCTGCTGTGGGCGCTTTTCAGCCTGCTGCCGGTCGGCGCGCTGCTGGCCGCGTTGATTGGTCTGCAGCACGCGGATCTGGCTGGCAGGTCAACCGACACGCTCAAGCTGGCATTCAAGCTGATGGCGCAGGCTGTGCCGCTGATGCTTGTACTGTTTCTGTTTTTTCCGCGCCTGGACCCGCTTTGGTCGTTGCCGCAACCGAGCAACAAGGGCGTCACTGGGCTGTCCGACAACATGGCACCGGGCGACATGGCCGAGCTGAGCAAATCGCCAGCACTGGTATTTCGGGCCAGTTTTGAAGGGCCGATACCGGCGCGTAATCAGTTGTACTGGCGCGGTCTGACCCTTGAGCAGTTCGATGGGCGGCGCTGGTCACAGTCGGCACGTGCCCAGACCGTGCAGATCCCGCAGTGGGAAAAGCGCGGCGATCCACTGGCTTACAGCATTGTCATGGAAGCCAGCGGTCGGCCCTGGTTGCCGAGCCTCGACGTGGCCGAGACCACGTTGCCGGACGTTCGGCAGATGAGCGACTTCCGCCTGCAACGCCGGCGTCCCGTTGAGCAATCGCTGTTATATGCCGTCAATTCCTGGCCGCTGAGTATTCGCGACCCGCAATCCAGCGAACAGGTCCAGCGCCAAAACCTGCAATTGCCCGCCAAGGGGAATGATCAGGCCCGGCAGTGGGCGGCTGAACTGCGCCGTCGCTACACTACGGCGGATGCGATGGTCGCCGCGATGCTGGGTTATTTCAGCGACCAGCCGTTTCACTACACCCTCAAGCCCGCACCGTTGGGCAATGACAGCATTGATGAGTTTCTGTTTGCGAGTCGTCAGGGTTTTTGCGCCCACTACGCCGGGGCAATGACTTTTGTGCTGCGCGCTGCGGGTATTCCGGCGCGGGTCGTGGCCGGGTATCAAGGCGGTGAACTGAACCCTGACGGGCACTGCCTGACCGTGCGCCAGTTCGACGCGCATGCGTGGGTCGAATACTGGCAGCCGGGTATCGGCTGGCGCAGTGTCGACCCGACCGCAGCAGTTGCACCGCAGCGTATCGAACAGGGCTTGGAACAGGCGCTGGCAGCAGACGAAGCCTTTCTGCAGGACTCGCCCTATTCAGCGTTACGCTATCGCAGTGTGCCTTGGGTCAACGCCATACGCCTGAGCTGGGATAACCTCAACTATGGCTGGCAGCGCTGGGTGCTGGGCTATCAGGGACAACAGCAGTTACAAATTCTCGGCCGTTGGTCAGGGTTTCAGGCACCGGTTTTCGCCCTGGGGACCTTGCTTTCACTGGGCCTGGTTGCGATATGGCTGTTTAAACCCTGGCAGCGCGAAAGCGACTCGCAACTGCGGGTGTTCAACGCATTTGAACGCTTGCTCGCCCGTCATGGTCTGCGTCGTATGCCGGGTGAAGGCGCTGACGCATTCTGCCGTAGAGCGGTGCTGTATTTTCCGCAGCATGCCGAGGCCATCGAAGCTTTCATCCGCGAATTTCAGGCGCAGCGCTATGCCGGGCGGCTTGCTTCGGCCAGCCGCTTGAGGCATGCATTAAGCACGTTGCGTCGTCGTCTGCCATGGAGGTTGTCAGCCGTCAGGGACAGGCATTCATGAATGAGTGTGTCGAAGGGGAATTGCATGTCTTCAATGGTGGATCATCTGGTGGCCGAGGTGCTGGCGCTGGATGTCAAATTGCTCGCGTGCCAGGCACGCCTTGCAGTTTCGACGGACAGCGAAGCGCTGCATGATTTGCGTACCACCGTGCGTCGTCTGCGTAGCGTACTGCGGCCCCTGCGGGAAAACCCGGCTGCCGCAGAACTGGAAGAGGCCGCAAAAGCGGTAGGGCAACTGACCACGCCTTTGCGTGACATGCAGGTGCTCGCCGCGTTTCTCGAAGAGCAGGGCCTCAACGAGGCCGCTTTCAAGCGCAACCAGTACTTGGGAAATGCCTGCCCCAGGGTTGCGACGTCGCCTGAACTGAGCCGTTTGCTCAAGCTGATAGATCTATTCCCGGAGCTACTGCGTTTGCAACAGCGTCAGGGAATGTTGCGCGGCCTGCGCAAGACCATCGAAAAGCGTATGGACAAACAGTGGAGCAAGCTACGTGTGGCCATCGCCGAGCCTGGGCATGATCGGCATGATCTGCGCCTGCTGATCAAACGCGTGCGTTACGCCGCCGAAGCGTACCCGGAACTCAGCCACCAGCCGAAAAACATACAGGCCCGGCTCAAGGCCGCACAAGGCGAGTTGGGCGACTGGCATGATCATTTGCAATGGCTGGCGCAGGCTGCCGAGCAGCCGGATCTGGCGCCGTGCATTGCGGGTTGGCAAATCGGCATCGTGCGTGCCGAGCGCAAGGCCGAGGCGTCGCTCAAGCGGCTGGCCAAGGCCTGTTTCTAAGGCAGTGGCTTTTTTATGGAATAGGTCATTCAGGCCGCAATAATGGCCAATATGCGGCATGTCGTTGGCTAGGAGGATGGTTATTATCCATCCACTTGTGTGTCGACTTGCTGGAGTAAGCATGACCTTTTCCGAACTGATCGATGCAGTGCGTCGCGACCCGCGTGCTGTTGCGATCCCTGCCGAATGGTTCCAGGGGCGCGCCTGCTTTGGCGGGTTGATGGCGGCGTTGACCTACGAAACGATGCGTGCCGAGGTGCCGGAAGGGCGCCCGGTTCGCTCGCTGGCGATTACCTTTGTCGGGCCTGCCGAGCCTGGCGTGCCGATTGCCTTTGACGTTGAAATTCTGCGTCACGGCAAGGCTGTCAGTCAGGTGTCGGGGCGCGCCATGCAGAACGGTCAGGTGATGACCCTGATACAAGGCAGCTTCGGCGCACCTCGTGAGTCGATGATTGCGGTTGCAGCAGAGGCCGCGCCAGTGCTCAAACCGGTAGAACAATGCCCGGAGCTGCCTTTTGCCAAGGGCGTGATGCCCGACTACTTGCGTTTCATGGACATTCGTTGGGCGCTGGGCGGCATGCCATTCAGCAATACCCCGTCACCGGCAATTGGTGGTCATGTGCGTTTTCGTGATGAGGCGCATGCCAGCCCCATGAGCGAGGCCCATATTCTGGCGCTGGTCGACACCTGGCCGCCTGCGGTATTGCCGCACCTCAACAAGCCCGCACCGGGCAGTTCGCTGACCTGGACCATCGAATTCGTCCAGCCACAGCCATTGCTCGATACGCTGCAATGGTGCAGTTATCGCGCAGTCATCGAACACGCCCGGGATGGCTATGGTCACACCGCCGCAGCGTTGTGGAGCCCCGACGGCGAACTGATCGCAATCAGCCGCCAGACGGTGACGGTGTTTGGCTGACTGACAAGGCAGGTCAATATTTCCGGGCGGAGCGGGCGGCGTCCTTGCGCTGAAAACCCAGCGCAGCCAGCAGGCCGATCACGCCGATGGCAATCGATGGCAGGCTCTCGGAGAACAGGCCGTTGAGTATCAGCAGGGCCGCCAGAATGAACAATGGTACGGCAATCAGGTACATGGCCAGGCTGGCCGAGTGCTCCTGATTGTCGTTGTTGTTACGCCATTGATTGAGCTGCAGATCGGAAAGTGGCTTGTTCATGCTGCGGTCCTCTTAAAGATAGCGCTTGTTCAGGACGGTGCGTAAAGCGCCGTTCAATGCCTGAAGCATAGGCCCGCTTGCTGATCGCTGACGACTCAAGCCTGTCTATCGCCGCGATAGCCTGTTACAACTTGAGCTGGCCGATTGCAGCATTCAACTCGCCCGCCAGCGTGGCGAGTTCGTCACTGGTGCTGGCCGAGTCCACGGTCTGCACCACCGTGCGTTCGGTGACATCGCGGATACTCACCACCGCACGGTTCATTTCCTCGGCCACCTGACTTTGCTGCTGCGCGGCGACGGCAATCTGCGTATTGCTTTCGCGCATCTGTGCCACGGCACCGGCAATGGCCGCCAGCGCTTTGCCCGCTTCCTTGGCCTGCTGCACGCATTCATCGGCCTTGAATGAGCTCTCCTGCATGAAATCCACCGCATCGCGGGTGCCGCTTTGCAGGGTCGAAACCATTGTGGTGATTTCATCGGTCGAGGTCTGCACCCGTTTGGCCAGATTGCGCACTTCGTCGGCGACCACGGCGAAGCCGCGGCCCATTTCCCCGGCGCGTGCGGCTTCGATGGCGGCATTCAGGGCCAGCAGGTTGGTCTGTTCGGCAATGCTGTGGATCACGTTGACCACGCCGTTGATCTTCTGGCTGTCCTGGGCCATGCGCTGGATCATTTCGGCGGTCTGTTGCACGCCGCTGGAGAGCCCGGCGATGGATACCTGCACGCGGTCGACCACTTCCTTGCCACTGCCCGCCAACGCGTCGGCGGTCTGCGACTGGTCGCGTGTGGCCGTGGCGTGCTGTGCAATGTGATGGACCGTGGCGGTCATCTCGTTGATTGCCGTGGCCACCTGATCGGTTTCGCTTTGCTGACCGAGCATGCCCTGGCGCACATCCTTCATGCCCGCAGCCAGATGCGCGGCACCCTGATCGAGTCGGCCTGCGGTTTGCGAAACTGTATTGACCACCCGCTGATACCCAGCCTGCATGGCATTGAACGCCTTGGCCATCTGCCCGACCTCATCGTCACTGCGGTTAGGCACGCGGGCCACCAGATCGCCGCTTTTTTCGACGTGCAGCATCACATCCTTGAGCGCGTTGAGCTGGCTGAGCAGAAAACGGATCAGCAGTTGCGAGGCGCAGAGCATCAACAGCATCAGCACGAAAACCGCGGCTGCGTAATGGCTGAAGCGATCTTGAAATACCTGCAGGAAGGTCGGAGCAAAAGCCAGCACCGCGACCTGCTGGCCGGTGCTACGGGTGAAGATCTGCGCGCCGCCCAGTAGTCTGTCGTTGGCTGGTTTATTGAGCGCAACCCAGTCGCGGGCGTCAGCCAGCTCCGGCAGCGCGAGGGTATTGAAGGTCGGTGTCTGACCTTTTTTGTAAGTCAGCAACGTATCACTGGCGGGCAGCACTGCGTCGGCAGGCCACGCGGCCAGCAAGCGGGCCTGAGCTTGCGCTGCCTGACGTGACGTATCTACTCGTGCCTGCTGTTCTGCTTGCATGGCGTAAAGCACCAGCAACAGGGTTGTGACGAAGGCGACCGCATTCACGGCCCAGAATTTATATTTCAGTGACAGGTTGCCAAGCCATGAGCCCATGAGCGGTCTTCTTTGATGGTCGTGTGAGGTAGCAGCAAGATGCCATCACGATGCCTCAGCCATCAAAGAGACCCTTGATGCGGGTCAAGAAAGCTGCAGATTTTCGCCGGTTATCTGTTCCAGGGAGGGTAAATCGAAAAACTCCCGCGCGCAGGCCGTGCTATGACGGGCGAGATCTTCCTGGCTTTCGCCGCGATGCAAAGCCACTTCGCGCAAGACTTCCGGCAGGTAAGCGGGTTCGTTGCGGCCATTTTTCGGCTTCGGGCGCAGGCTGTGTGGCAGAAGATAAGGCGCATCGCTTTCCAGCATCAGCCGGCCGCGAGGAATATTGCCCGCCAGCGGGTGCAGATGCGTGCCGCGTCGCTCATCGCAGATCCAGCCGGTGATACCGATGTGCAGGTCGAGGTCCAGATAACTGAACAGGGCGGCGCGTTCGCCAGTAAAGCAGTGCACCACCGCAGCCGGCAGACGGTCGCGGTAGTCACGCAGAATCTCCAGTAGGCGCTGGTTGGCGTCACGTTCATGCAGAAACACCGGCAATTCCAGTTCCACCGCCATGGCCAGGTGCGCTTCAAGAACCTTTTCCTGCTGCGGACGAGGCGAGAAGTTGCGATTGAAATCCAGGCCGCATTCACCCACGGCGCGAACGCGATTTTCCTTGAGCAGCGCATGCAACTGTTTCTCGGTGTCACCGGTCCAATCGCTCGCCGAGTGTGGGTGGATGCCTGCCGTGCAGAACAGGCGTTGCGCGCTTTCATCGAGCTCGTGACACAGCTGCAAGGCGTGTTCGCTGCCCTCGACGCTGGTGCCGGTCACCACCAGTTGCTCGACGCCTGCGGCATAGGCGCGATCGAGTACCGCCTGTCGTTGCGAGGCGAAGCTTGCGTTGGTCAGATTGACGCCGATGTCGATGAGTTGCATGGTGCTACCTCCAGCTGAAGGCTGTCGAGCATACCAGAGCTCCGGCCACAATAAGAAAACGCTGGGTATTCAAGCGATTGAGCCGGATGGTTCAACGATTTCCTTCGCTGTTCGATGCTGCTGCGTGACCTCAAGATTTCCTTTTTCCTGTTTTTTTTCCGGCGTTGCCCTGGGGAAGTGAATGATCCGATCCGCGCTTGTGTCTTTTATGTGTCTGTTGGCGCTGCTGCCGCTGCAGGTTTCTGCTCGTCAGACTGGCCCGCAGGCCGTGCAGCACAACGCGCAGGTGCGCGATCTGCCTGCCATTCGCAGCAGCAAGGTGCTGCGCGTGCTGGTCAATCAAAGCCGCAACAGCTCCGGTGACGTCAAGGGTCAGGAAATCGGCATCGAATATCATCGCCTGCAAGCCTTCGAACAGTACCTCAACAGCCATTCGCGCGGCGCTCAGAAGGTCACACTTAAAGTCATACCCAAGGCCAAGAACCAGTTACTGACAGCGTTGCAGCGCGGCGAAGGCGATATGATCGCGCCTGGCGAACTGCTTGATGTCAGCGAAGCCAAAGGTGTTCAGGCCAGTGCGCCGATCATTCATGATGTGCCTCTGGTGCTGGTCGGCGCGCGTGGCCAGCGCAACGTACGGCGTGTGGAGCAACTGTCGGGACATACACTGAGCCTGCCCACCGGCAGCGCGGCCGACGAGGCCCTGCATCAGGTCAACCGGCAACTGGAGCTGCGCAAGCTGCCGCTGGCCAAGATCGAATGGGTCGACCCTAGCCTGGCAGTCGAAGATGTGCTGGAAATGGTCCAGGCCGGTATTTACCCGATGACACTGGTCGAGCAGCCTATTGCCGAGCGTTGGGCGAAGATCATGCCCAAGCTGCGTATCGAGCGCGGCCTGACCCTACAGACCCACGGCGACATCAGCTGGTTTGTACGCGACAACGCAACCCAGCTGCGGGCCAGTATCGATGATTTCCTCAAAGGCTATAAACCTTCGTCTCAGCAGGATCAGGTGCTCGCCAAGGCTTACAAAAACACCTACAAGGTCAACAACCCGCTGGTACGCAACAACCTGCAACGTCTTGAGCAACTGCGTCCGATGCTGCAACGCCACGCCGATGCGCAGGGTATGGACTGGCTGGACCTCGCTGCCCTGGCGTTCAAGGAGTCGAAGCTCGACCCGGCGGCCAAGGGCAGTGGCGGCGCGACAGGGCTGTTGCAGATCACTCCGTCGGCGGCAAAAAGCGTCGGAGTACCGAGCATTCAGAGCGCTGACGACAACGTCCGTGCAGGTTCGCGTTACATGGCGCTGATCCAGCGCAAGTATTTCTCCAGCAGCCGAGTCAACGAGCGCGAGCGTATGGCGTTTGTGATGGCCGCCTACAACCTGGGGCCGGAGCGTGTGCAAGGCATGCGAGAGGAAGCGCGGCGGCGGGGGCTCAATCCAGATCAGTGGTTTTTCCAGACCGAGCGCGTGGCAATGGAGCAGGGCGGTGCCAACGTCGTCGCGTTCGTCAACAGCGTGAACAAGTATTACCTGGCATTTGATCGCGAGCGAGACTCGCTGGAAAAGAGTGGGCCGAAAACCGCCGTAAAACGCTAATCATCGATTTATTGGATTGTTACGTGCTGTTATTTGCGGTTTTCACATAAGTAAATTTGATTATTATGGCGCCACTTTCACTTAATCAATCCCGGAATTACCCACATGAACACAATGATCAAATCGGTTCTCAGCACTCGCGCCGGTTACGGCCTTACCCTGTTGCGCGTTATTGTTGGTATTGCCTTTATCGCTCACGGTAGTCAGAAGCTGTTCGGGGCCTTCGGCGGTTATGGCCTGGAAGGCACTGCGCAGTACATGGAAAGCCTGGGCCTGACACCGGGTTATCTGATGGCGCTGATGTCTGGCAGCGCCGAGTTCTTTGGCGGTCTGGGCCTGCTGTTGGGGCTGCTGGCTCGTCCGGCTGCGGTAGTGGTGATCCTGTTGTTGCTGGTAGCGATCTTTACCGTGCATATCCATAACGGTTTCTTCATGGCCAATAACGGTTATGAGTATGCGCTGGCGTTGCTCGGCGGCGCTCTGGCAGTGCTTATCGAAGGTGCAGGCAAGTTGTCGCTGGACCGCGTCATCTCCCGATAACCGGCTATGCTTGTTCTGCAAGGCCCGCTTCTGGCGGGCCTTGTGCGTTTGCAGGCTCGCGTCACGGATGACAATTGACAATGAATGGGGCGTTTCTCTAGGATGCGTGCTCAAGCGCCGATTTAACAACTACTTGCGGGGCGCCTGGCAAGGCTCAGGTCTTGTCGAAATACCGCTAAAACGTTGGTTCGGTGTTGCCTCTCACCGCTGCCCAGCGGATCTTGCGAGGCAGAGATATAACCATGAACAACCTGCGCCCCCTCATTCGTCTTTCCCCGATCAGCACGGTCTTGTCACGCAAGAACCCGAAAATCCTTCTGAGCGGCTCTCATCAGCCTACGCTGTTGCGCTATCTCGATGGCTGGCCTCGTCGGGGCGCTGGTAACTGTGCGTTTCTAATTCAGTTTGTCGATACGAACTCGTCGTTGAGCCACTTTGGCAACGATGAGTTCGACCTGGCGGTGGTGCAATCGCCGCAGGCTGACGACGTCGAGCAGCTCATTTGTGACCTGACGCGTATAGCCCGTCAGGGCCTGATTACGCTGGGTTGAAACGGCGGACGTATTCAATTGGCATAGAAGGCATATTGCTGGCCCCCGGCTGGTGAACTGACAGGCAAAATCGCCGCCTTATCAAAGGATTAGGTGGTTTTCGCATGCGTTTGGTCTATTGTGCTCTGGCGTGCCTGACGCTTTCCGGGCTGGCTTTTTCCGTTCAGGCCAGAAACGCGACGGAGAACGAGCGTTATCTTTGTCGCTGGGGCTCGACCATTGCCGGTGGTGCGCAGGCTTCCAAGCTGTCAGGCGTTACCCGTTACGGGGCGCGGCAAAAGCTGCAGGCGCGCAAGTTCGCCAAACAGTGGATGCGACCCATGGCATTGCGTATCACCGAGCAGACCTACGACAGCGAGTCGCGTTTGAAGCCTGATGCTGTCAGCAAGGTGTATTACGACGGCTGCATTCAGCATGAGGTGGCGCGTCGCTGACTTTTTATGCCTGTCGAACTGATTTTTGCAGGGCTGGAGAAACGTCTTGAGTACAAAGATCATCACCAGGGGCGGGCATGAAGCCCTGAAGAAAGAACTCGATTACCTGTGGCGAGAGCACCGGCCTGATATTACTCAAAAGGTCGCCTGGGCAGCGTCGTTGGGTGATCGCAGCGAGAACGCGGATTACCAGTACAACAAGAAACTGCTGCGCGAGATCGACCGGCGCGTGCGCTACCTGCGCAAGCGCCTTGAAGACATGCGTGTCGTCCACTATTCGCCTGAGCAGGAAGGGCGAGTGTTCTTCGGTGCCTGGGTCGAGATCGAGAACGAAGCGGGCGACCTCAAGAAATTTCGCATTGTCGGGTATGACGAGATCTACGGGCGCAACGATTACATTTCCATCGACTCGCCCATGGCACGCGCCTTGTTGAAGAAGGAAGAGGGCGATGAGGTGCTGGTCAACACGCCGGAAGGCGAGAAGCTGTGGTTCGTGAATTCGATTGATTACGAGAAGTGAGGCCGGACGGGAGTATCAGTTTTTT
>NZ_LJQT01000416.1:0-24100 GCF_001400515.1 Pseudomonas meliae
GCTCGGAGCTTCCTTAAAGCATGAAGTTAATCCGAAATATATTTCCCTCGGGGTCGAGCAAAACCGCCTGATACCAATGGTAATACGTCAGATACGGCGCCTTGATCAATCGCGCACCCAGCGCCACTGCCTGGGGCACCAACCTGTCCACCTCGCATTGCTCATCGACATCAATGTTGAGGAGAAACCGGCAGCCGGTGCTACCAGTAAACTCATCCAGCCCCAACAATTCGTAGGCATCGAGTGCATTGAAACCGATGCAGGATTTGCCTGTGTCCAGCCCACGAAAAATCGGCGACCTGATGGCCTCGATTTCACTGAAGCCGAACAGCTTCGAGTAAAAACCGCTTAAACCGATGATGTCCTGCGCGAACACGTTGACGTATGAAAGTGTGCTCATATCAGGCTACCTTGCTGCCGCCGAAGGTCGTCTGTTTGACGAACTTGGCCAGCAAGTGATCGCCCGAAGTCACCGGCGCGTGCCGTGGCGTGGTGCCAGGCGGCAGGCAACCGGGCAGGCACTCGATCAAGGTGTCGTAGTTGGGTTGATGGAAGAACACCAGTGACTGCCGACGGTTGTCCTGCTCACTGCTAATGGGCGGGTTGACCACGCGGTGCAGGGTGGAAATCCACTGGTCGTTGGTCCACTGCATCATCAGGTCGCCGATGTTGACCACAAAACCGTTCTCGACATAGGGCACATCGACCCATTCGCCTTGCTGATTACGTACCTGCAAGCCGCCCAGTGCATTATCAGGGCGCACGATGGTCAGGCTGCCGTAGTCAGTATGCGCACTGGCGCGCAACTGGCCGGCCTCGACTTCGGTCTTGATGTCCGGGTAACTCAGGCTGCGGAACATGCTGATATGCCGGTCGATTCTGTCATCAAAAAAGCACTCATCCAGTTCCAATGCCAAGGCAAACAGGCGCATCAACGATTGCGCCAGTTCACTCATCGCCTCGAAATAAGCTTGATACGCCTCTTTGAACCCAGGCAACAACGCTTCAGCAGGCCAGACATTCGGCGCGAAATGCGAACCTGCTTCGGCGTTGTGGTAATAATCTTCATTCGGCACGTTGCTTGGCCCGATGGAGAAGGATTCCTTCAGATCTCCCGGCGCACTTTCTTCCAGAGAATATGAAAGGCTCTCCTCGGCTATCGCGCTGTACCCACGCACCATCTCCGGGCTGGGACGATCAACCTTGCGTTTTTCCGCCAGCGGCAAATCAAAGAACTGGCGGGTCAAACCGGAGACCTTATCAATAAGTTCTTTGGGAATCTGGTGCTCGGTGATTACCAGAAACCCAATGTCCTTACACGCTTGATTGACTGCCTGCGCCACGGCTGCCTTGCCGTCCGGTTCTCCTGAAAAATAAGGGGCCAGGTTGATAATGGGCACATAGTGCAGAGTCATACGGCTGCTTCCTCTCGCTGACCTTCACCGGCAAGGGTGAAGGTCAGCGAGACGAGAGCAGAAAGCATGCCACTGCAAGAATTCACAATTCATACAAACAGTTAGCTGTATCGACCGTTCAAGCCAGATCAAACGGTCTGAAACGGAACGCATGGTTTGAATGCGCACAGATGAAAAACGGCCCAGAACTGCGCACATTTATCTCCCTAGCGGCTACGCACTTTCAATACGCCGGATGACCTCGGCGGTCGTGGTGACCTCTCCAAACTCATAGGCAATAGTCGTCAGCGATATACGCTGAACGTCTGCGGCTGAAACTGCACCAAAACCGACATCCGGGTAGTCCATTGCAGCATTGGCGTCACTCAGGGCGATAACCTTGTATTCCCGGTGCACGCCGTCCCTGATCGTGGTTTCACAACACACGTTGGTGACCGTACCGCAGACGATGATCGTATCGACACCCCGCGCGCGCAGCACCGTGTCCAGATCAGTGTTATGAAAGCCGCTGTAGAACAGCTTGTCGACAATCACATCATCCGACTGGGGCGCGAGCGCTTCGATAACCTCAACGTCCGGATCATGCCGTGCCAGTATCTGGTCCACATTCGGGTACAAATCGCGCATGCGCCCGGTGTCCGAACCATCGCCGCGCACGATATGGCGCAGATAAACCACCGTCACCTGAGCAGCTCGCGCGGCCTGCAGCAGGTTCTGGATCGGCTGGACGATATCCGCTGTACTTTTTACGTACAACGCCCCGGTAGGCTCACAAAAGACTTTTTGCATGTCTACGACGATGACCGCCGTTCTGCGCGGGTTGATCGGCCATCGGACAAGGGGTTTGCTCATCGGGTTTACCTCGGTTATGCCTGACAGGCTGGTTGGGCATGGCAAGCAATAATCGTGCTGCATGTGAGAGATCAATTCCCGGCGAAACAACCATCCATTGAACACCCACGGCGATCATGCAACACCGACGGGCATGTGCCTCGCGCGCTCGCTCTGCCGTCCCAATTGCACTGAAAACACAAGGAACGTAGTCATGAAGCCAGGTTTCGTAACGCAAAAAGAGTCATGTGTGCATCATCTGAAAATACAGTGCCTGCTATTGCTCACGCTTGCTTTGACGGGATGCGGAACAATCAACACAACGTTCAGGCCCGATTCCGTCGCAGGTGAAAAGCTCACTGACTGGAAATCAAATTGCTCCTCCATTCCGCGCGTTTACAGCGGAGTTATGCTCGATTTCTGTGAACTGAACGCAGAGCCCAAACAGAGTAGCGCTTATCAGAAGACCAATGCTCCCGAGTGGGTTTTACTGGACATGGGCTTATCAGGCGTCTTAGATACATTGCTCCTGCCTTACACGATTTATCAGCAAAACCAATACGGCTATATCAACGCAAGCCGCTTTAAATAGCGGCTGAGCTCGGTTTTCAAACCCCATCACTTTCCCGCGCCCAATAAAAAGCCCCGCAGACGTTAATCTGCGGGGCTTTGAATAGTGGAGGCCGAGGTCGGAATCGAACCGGCGTAGGCGGATTTGCAATCCGCTGCATAACCATTTTGCTACTCGGCCTCAAACGAAAGATGCTTCACTTAAACATCAAACGTATTTTCATTTCGCGGGAAACCGGTATTTCTTTGGCTTCCAACCCATTGAATCTAAAGGGTTTTTTTCAATTCCTCGCTCAGGAATGGACGCAATTCTGTACTGCTTCGCATGTCATGTCAAGAACGAGGAGAAAATAATTCGCTCACTGCGCGCAGGTGTAATAGCTAATCAACCTGACGCTCCAGAGGCGCATACGGTTTGAAGAAGCCTGCCCCCATCCAGTGCGGTGTTTTTTCCGTGGTCAATGGCTGGGCGCGCTGGTAGCTGTTCGCGTTTTTCGAATAGCCTTTGTGGTCGTACTCGGCCATGAACGGGTACGGGAAGACCTTGCGGGTACGCCCGCGATTACCGACGTTTTCCTTGACCATCGATGCTGGCAGGGCTTTTGGCAGCGGTCTCTGCCGGTTGCCAGCCTTCTCGGGGCCTGCCTGTCGGGCGACAATCGCATCCGGTGCCTGGCTTTTTTCAACCCAGGCCATGATCGGCGTCAGCAGATCAACCAGGCTTGGCCCTTCCCCGCCGCCGCAGTGATAAACACCGGGCAACATATATAGCCGTGAGAACGCCTCGGTGCGTGTCTTGCCCATCTGTGCTTCGACCGCCTCGTGGTACGCCAGGGTGTTGAGCGGCGAGATGTTCGGGTCGGCCCAGCCGTGCCAGAGAATCAGCTTGCCGCCGCGGCTGGCGAATGGCGACAGGTCCGGGTTGGTGGCATCGTACAGCGCATGCAGCGGACGCAATTGATCAAAGGTTTTCTTGTCGAAGTTCAATGCGTTCAGATCGAAATCCGCGCTCGGGTTCTTCTCGAACACCACATTGCGAATGGCCTCCAGTGCAGCCGTTTCGCTGTAGACGGGCTGATCGGCGCTGACCGGTACGAATACGCCCGCCCAAGCCAGTTCCGAGCCAGGCTGCGGACCGCCCAACGTCAAATGTTCGCCACTGACAGGGTCTTTCGGCCCCTCGTAAAAACGTCTGACAGCAGCCACTTCTTCTGCGCTCAGGCAATTGGCAGTGTCGGCTGCTGTCTTGCATTGCAGTACGGCGGGATCGAAGTGGCAGATGCGTGGGTCCGCTACAAGGCCATCGATTTGCCCGTCCAGCACATCACATTGGGCGAGTATGGCCTTGTGCAGCAGTGGCAGTCTGGACGCGAGGAGAATCGGCTTGCCGTCTGCCCCTCGGTTGGAGCGGGCCATCCAGCCGTGGTACAGCGTTTTCTGTACCTGAAAGTTGAGCGCAGGAGCCCCGGCGATGATGCCGTCGAAATCGTCCGGGTAACGCTGGGCCTCGATCAGGGCCTCCCGGCCGCCGTCCGAGCAGCCACTGAAGTAGGCGTATTCGGCTTTGCGACCATAAAACGCAGTGATCAGCTTTTTCGACGCCAGCGCGGTGAGGTGCACGCCACGGTGAGCGAAATCGGCGCGTTTCTGCGGGTCGTCGCCAAAATGGTTATCTGCCGCCTGATGCCCCATGTCGGTGGAGGCTACTGCAAATGCACCGGTATCAAGCGGCTTACAGCCATCAGCGGCGCGTACGGTCGAGTTGATGTTGCCACACAGCCCACCGCAGCCGACTTGCAGGTAGCGTTGCGCCCAGGTGCCGGTAGGCAGTTCAAGCCTGAAGTTTATCTGCGGTGCCAATCGGCCTTCCACGGCACACACTGCTACATCGTTGCGCATTGATTCACTGGCCGATAGCACACGACTGCCCTGCCCGCCGATATCGTTGAGGTCCACGCCGGTCAGCGCANNGGCTTGACCACCGCAAGCCGGGCAATGTTGTCGGCAGTTGCAGAGGACGGCGTACGAGCCTGGGCTGGCGTCTGAATGATAAGTGAAGTGACCAGCAGCGACAGAGCGCGGACGTACTTCGGCTGGGAGGGTTTCATGAGAACTCCTGTTCATGAAGGATCAAAACCACAGTGCGAGCATCTAAATGACCGCACTGCAGGTAAGGGTAAAACGTTTAAGCGAGGCAATTATTCAAAGGCTAGTAGAAAAAGTCACCGCGGATTCCATCCGCCGCCCATGACCTTGTAGAGCGTTACCCGGTTGCTCTGCTCGGTAAGGCGAAGGGAAATCAGCTCCTGCTCGGCACTGTACAGCGAGCGTTGCGACTCGAGCGCCTCCAGATAACTCTGCGATCCGCCGCGGTATAGGGCGTCGGCCAGTTCGTAGCTTCTGCGGCTGGCATCGGTGTAGGCCTGCTGCGCGGCAAGCCGCTCATCCAGCGTGCTGCGCACCGCCAAGGCATCGGCCACTTCCTTGAATGCGGTCTGGATCGTCTGCTGATAGGTCTGAATCTGGATCTGGTTCTCGACCTTGGCCGAGTCAAGCGTGGCCCGATTGGCGCCGCCGTCGAAAATCGGCACGCTGATACTTGGCGCAAAGCTCCACGCGCCGCTTCCGGACTTGAACAGACCTGACAGGCTGGTGCTGGAAGAGCCTGCACTGGCAGTCAGGGTGATACTGGGGAAGAACGCCGCACGCGCGGCACCGATATCAATGTTCGCGGCTTTGAGTGTGTGTTCGGCACTCAGCACGTCCGGGCGACGCTGCAGGAGGCTGGAAGGCAGGTCATCCGGCACCTGCACCAATTGCGCCACCGACTGCATGTCGGCATCGGGCAGCAGCTCCTCCGGCAGATCGCTGCCGACCAGCAGGCGCAAGGCGTTGCGGTCCTGAAGAATCTGGCTTTTATATTGCGCCACATCGCCCCTCGCCGATTCGACCGTTGTCTGCGCCTGGGCCACTTCCAGCCCGGAAGAACCGCCCAGCGCATGACTGTTTCTGGTCAGGTCGTAGCTTTTCTGCTGGCTGGCCAACGTGTCTTCAGCCAGTTTCAGAAGCTGGTTGTCGGCGGCCAGGGTCAGCCAGCCGGTCGCCACTTCGGCGATCAGGCTGATCTGCGTACTGCGCCGTGTTTCGGTCAACGCCAGGTAATCCTCGAGCGCTTCGTCCTGAAGGTTCTGGATACGCCCGAACACATCCAGCTCATAGCTGCTCAAGCCCAACTGCGCGCTGTACTCGTGGCTGATCGACGACTTGCCGGTCATCGAGGTCGATGACGGCGTGCGTGTATGCGTGCCGCTACCACTGGCATCAATGGTCGGCAGGCTCGCTGCACGCTCGATACGGTATTGAGCCTGGGCTTTCTCGACATTCAGGCTGGCCAGGCGCAGATCACGGTTATTCACCAACGCCAGGGTTTGCAGACGTACCAAACGCTTGTCGGTGAAAAAGTTCTGCCAGTCGATATCCGTGGGCACGCTGCCTGACGCAACAGGTTGGCCCGCCGTCGCCGGCAGCCATTGGTTCGATACAGGCGCTTCGGGGCGTTGATAATCCGGAGCCAGGTTGACGCAGCCTGTGAGCAGCGCCGTGACAGCCAGCGAAGGCCAGAAAAGACGCATCATGCTTCACCTGTAGATGTGGATTGGGCAACCGGAGCATTGCCTGCAGAACGACTGAAGCGGCGTCGGACTTCGACGAAGAACAGCGGCACCAGGAAAATACCCAGCACGGTGGCGCTGAACATACCGCCCAGCACGCCAGTGCCGATTGCATTGCGCCCAGCCGAGCCTGCGCCGGTGCTGAGGGCCAACGGCAGTACACCGAACATGAACGCCAGCGAAGTCATAAGAATCGGGCGCAGGCGTTGCCGGGCAGCAATGAGGGTGGCTTCATGCAGGCTTTTCCCCTGCTCCTGAAGATGCTTGGCGAACTCGACGATCAGAATCGCGTTCTTTGCCGCCAGGCCCACGGTGGTCAACAGCCCGACCTGAAAGTACACGTCATTGCTCAAACCGCTGAGCCGTGTCGCCAGAACCGCGCCGACAACGCCCAGCGGCACCACGAGCATGACCGAGAACGGCACCGACCAGCTCTCGTACAGGGCTGCCAGGCAGAGAAACACGAACAGCACTGAAATGGCATAGAGCATCGGCGCCTGAGCGCCGGACAAACGCAGTTGATAGGACTGCCCGGTCCAATCGTACCCGATGCCTTCGGGAAGTTGCTTGATGATGGCCTCAACCGCATCCATCGCGGTACCCGAGCTGACACCTGGCGCAGGATCGCCCACCACTTCAAGTGACGAGCTGCCGTTGTAACGCTCCAGCAACGGCGAACCATAGCTCCAGCTGCTGCTGGCGAACGACGAGAACGGGACCATTTCGTCATTGCTGTTGCGCACGAACCAGTGGTTCAGATCGGCTGACTGCATGCGCGAAGCAGCCTCGTCCTGCACGTAGACTTTCTTCACCCGGCCCTGGTTGAGGAAGTCATTGATGTAGCTGCCACCCAGCGCAGTGGACAGGGTCGAATTGATGTCGCTGGTAGACAGGCTCAGCGCACCGGCCTTGCGGTCATAGATGGTCACTTTTAACTGTGGGGTGTCGTCCAGGCCGTTGCTGCGCACGCCCAGCAAGCTCGGGTCCTTCTTCGCCAGCTCGATAAACTGCTCGCGTGCCGCGACCAGCGCCTCATGCCCCACGCCGCCAAGGTCCTTGAGCTGCACATCAAACCCCGAACTCTGCCCCAGCCCGCGCACCGCAGGCGGTTGCATGACAAACACGCTGGCGTCGCCAATGCTTGCCAGCGCCAGCGTTGCCCGCTGAGCCACCTGCGCTGCGCCCTGCCCCTTGCCGAAACGCTCGCTCCAGTCCTTGAGCTTGATGAACGCCCTGGCAGTGTTCTGGCTGTTACCGCCCATCCCCAGCCCGGAGATACTGATAAGTGCCTCGACCTCCGGCTGCTTGAGCATGTAGGTCTCGAACTGCCTCATAACCGCCTGCGTACGGCTGTCGGTAGCGCCTACCGGCAGCTGGATCTGCGCCATCAGCGCGCCCTGGTCCTCATCCGGCAAAAACGATGTGGGCAGGCTGACATAACCCACCGCCATGGCCACCAGCACCAGCACGTACACCAGCAGAGCCCGCCCGCGATGGTTGATCACACCGCTTACGCCTCGCTGGTAACGGTCGGCGCTGCGGTCGAAGGAACGGTTGAACCAGCCGAAAAAGCCGCCCCGTTGTGCATGCAACTGAGCGTCCGAGGCTTTGAGCATCGTCGCGCACAACGCCGGTGTCAGGGTCATCGCCATCAGTACCGAAAGCAGCATTGCCGAAACAATGGTTACCGAGAACTGCCGGTAGATGATCCCGGTGGAGCCGCTGAAAAAAGCCATCGGTATGAATACGGCACTCAGCACCAGAGCGATGCCGATCAGCGCGCTGGTAATCTCATCCATTGATTTGCGGGTGGCCTCCAGCGGGCTCAGTTGCTCTTCGCTCATGACCCGCTCGACGTTTTCCACCACCACAATCGCATCGTCGACCAGCAGGCCGATGGCCAGGACCATGGCAAACATGGTCAGGGTATTGATCGAATAACCAAACAGCGCCAGCACGCCGAAGGTGCCCAGCAGCACCACCGGCACGGTAATCGCCTGAATCAGCGTGGCGCGCAGGTTCTGCATGAACAGAAACATGATCAGCACCACCAGTACGATCGCCTCACCCAGCGACTTCACCACCTCTTTGATCGACAGGCTTACGAACGGTGTGCAATCACCGTCTTCAGTTGCATCTGCGTGGGGTAGAACGGTTCCAGCTCCTTGAGTTTGGCCTTGATCGCTTCGCCAACGCTCAGCGCGTTTGCGCCTGACGCCAGTTGAATGCCCATTGCCGCCGCAGGCCTGCCATTGAGCGCCGAATTGATGTCGTAGCTCTCGCTGCCCAGTTCCACCCGCGCCACATCGCGCAGGAGCACAACAGCACCGTCGCTGGAAGATTTGACGACCACGTTTTCGAATTGCTCAGGCGTCTGCAGCTTGCTGCGGGCGCTGATGGTCGCGCTCAGTTGCTGGCCGGTCACCGCAGGCAAGGCGCCCAACTGGCCTGCCGAGACTTCGGTGTTCTGCGCCTCCAGCGCCGAGCTGATGTCGGAGGGCATCAGTGCGTACTTTTCCAGCCTGGCCGGGTCCAGCCAGATACGCATGGCGTAACCCGAACCCAGGGTCTGCACGTCGCCGACGCCATCCACACGGCTGAGTTGGTCGAGCAGCGTGCTGGAAATGTAATCACCTATCTGCGTACCCGTGACACTTTCGTTATCGGATGCCAGGGCAACCAGCATCAGAAAATCGGAACTGCCCTTGGTCACCGTCAAACCTTCACTCTGCACGCTTTGCGGCAGGCGCGATTCAGCCTGCTGCAGCTTGTTCTGCACCTGCATCTGCGCCACATCAGGGTCGGTGCCTGCGGCGAAGGTCAGGTTGATGCTCGCACTGCCCGCAGAGCTGCTGGAGGCGGACATATAAGTCAGCCGGTCCAGCCCCTTCATCTGCTGCTCGATGACCTGGGTAACCGAGTCTTCGACGGTCTTGGCCGATGCGCCAGTGTAGGTGGCGGAGATCTTTACCGTCGGTGGCGCGATATTGGGGTATTGCTCAAGCGGCAGCTGGCTGATGGACAACCCGCCGGCGAACATGATGCAAATGGCAATGACCCAGGCGAAGATGGGACGATCAATGAAGAAACGAGCCATGTTCAGCGCTCCTTCACGTCAGCGGCAGCGACAGTGCCGCTCGGCGATGGCGAGTTCGGGCTGTCGGCGTTCTGAACACTGACTTCGGTGCCCACCGGCGTTTTCTGCCCGCCCTCGACCACCACCTGCTCATTGGCCTTGAGCCCGCTGCTCACCCACCACTGGTTGCCCACTGTGCGGTCGACACTGATCACCCGCTGCTCGATCTTGCCGTCGACCACCAGTAACACGGTGGTCTGGCCGCTGGCACTGCGGCTGACGGCCTTTTGCGGAATCAGGATGGCATTTTGATCCTGCGCCTGCTCCAGCACCGCTACCACGTACATGCCCGGCAGCAACAGCCGCTCGGGGTTGGCAAAGCTGGCACGCAGCGTCACGGTGCCGGTGCCTTCATTGACGCTGACGCCACTGAATTGCAGGCGGCCGTCGTGGTTATAGGTGCTGCCGTCATCCAGCTTGAGGGTGATTCGGGCTTGCCCATCGCCGTTGGTTTGCAGCTTTCCGCTGGCCAGGTCGCGCTTGAGACGCAGCAACTCGGTGGTGGACTGCGTGACATCGACGTAAATCGGGTCCAGTTGCTGAACCGTGGTCAGCGCCGTGTCCTGCTGGGCCACCACCAATGCACCGGGGGTGACGGTCGAGGTCTCGATACGGCCACTGATGGGCGCGGTAATACGTGTGTAAGCCAGGTTGATGCGCGCGGTCTGCACATCGGCCTCCGCCACTTTATACCTCCGCCGCAGCGGTCAACAGACTGGCCTCGGCGTCTTCTTTATCCTGCTGGCTGATGGCATCTATCTTTGCCAGTCCAATATCTCGCCTGGCGGTCGCCTGCGCCGATTTGAGCGTGGCCTGTGACTCCGCCAGCGCAGCCTGGTAGGTCGCACTGTCGAGCTGATACAAAGGCTGGCCGGCCTTGACGTCTGCCCCCTCGACGAACAGCCGCTGCTGAACGATGCCACTGACCTGCGGCCGTATCTCGGCGACCATGAACGCTTGAGTGCGCCCCGCCAGTTCGGTGGTCAGCGCCTGGCTGCGCGGCTGGACAGTGATGACCGACACGCTTGGTTTTGGCGCAGCGGGCGGCGGATCATCCGCCGAACAACCGCTCAGAAGACTGATAAGGGCTGCGTAGATGACAAAGGTCACGGTTATCAGGTATTTGGCGAAAATCTTGCTCGACATGTTTGCCTCAGGACGTTGTGGCGAAAGCCTGATGTCAGAGTGCGAGGCAAATGTGCAGGAAAATTGAAGATTGCTGCGCCGACTTGAAACTTGCGGTCACGAAGGCCTAAATGGACGCCGTCTTCAGGGAAAACCCGAGCCTTCATGAAATCGAGCATCTCCACCAAATTATTTGTCGCGGTACTGGCCAGCGTGCTGTCAGTGATCCTGATCATGGGTCTGACTGCGAACTGGAGTTTTGCCCGTGGCTTTCTGGGTTATCTCAACGAGCAGGCCATGCAGCGTATGTCGCCGGTCCTGCCGCGGCTGGCCTTGGCCTATGCTCGCGAGGGCAGTTGGGAGTTCATGCGTGACAACAAGGATCGCTGGTTTGAGGTGATGCGCCCGGAGCCCGCACAGGACTTCGCCATTCCCGGACTGGCAACACCCCCCACTTCCGATCTGACTGGTGCAGTGTTTCGAATCGCCCTGCTGGATGCGCAGAAGAACCTGGTAATGGGGTTTCCGGGCGTGCATGACGATGAATTCATGCGCCCGGTGGAAGTCGCCGGCAAAATCGTGGGCTGGCTGGCCGTCACACCCTTTCAGAGCGTCAGTGAAGCGGGTGGCGAGCGCTTTCAGCAGTACCAGCTGCGCGCCAGCCTGGCGATGGGTGTGCTGTCGCTGCTGCTGGCCGTGCTGATTGCCTGGTGGATTGCCCGCACGCTGCTCGACCCGGTCAAACGTGTTGCCGCTGCCACCCATCGGCTCGCCGCAGGGGAATACAGCAGCCGCGTGGCGGTTTCCTCCAATGACGAGGTAGGCCAGTTGGCTCGCGACTTCAATCAGCTGGCCTATACCCTGGAGCGCAATGAAAAGATGCGCCGGGAATTCATGGCCGATGTCTCTCACGAGCTGCGCACCCCGCTGTCGGTACTGCGTGGCGAACTGGAAGCCATTGAGGATGGCGTGCGCACCCTGGATCAGGCATCGATGAAGTCGCTACAGGGCGAAGTCGGCATGCTCAGCAAGTTGGTGGATGATCTGTATGAGCTGTCCCTGGCGGATGTGGGTGCCCTGACCTACCGCAAGGTCGACTGTGACCTGGCAGAGCTGCTGACAAACATCACTGAGATGTTCGAGGAGCGTTGCGCCGCGCGTCAATTGAGTTTGCAGCTGGAACTTGCGACTCACCCCTTGTCGGTACACGCAGACCCAGGCCGTCTGCAACAGTTGATCAGCAACCTGCTGGAAAACTCGGTGCGCTACACCGATGCCGGTGGCACGGTGCAGGTTCGCGCGGCCATGCGCGATGATGAAGTACGTATCGACGTGATGGATTCCGGCCCCGGCGTCGATCCCGCACAATTGCCCAGGCTGTTCGAACGCTTCTATCGCGGTGAAACATCCCGTAACCGCGCCAGCGGCGGCGCGGGTCTGGGGCTGGCGATCTGTCACAGCATCGCCCTCGCCCACGGCGGCAGCCTCAGCGCCGAACACTCGCCTACAGGCGGCCTCTGGCTGACCCTGTGCCTGCCTGGACGGCTGCGGCCATGACCTCCATGACTACCGAAACGCCGATTCTCATTGTCGAGGACGAACCCAAACTGGCTTCGCTGATGCGCGACTACCTGATAGCTGCCGGTTATTCGACCCATTGCCTGAGCAACGGTCTGGAGGTAGTGCCAGCAGTCAGAGCCAAGCCGCCGCAACTGATCCTGCTGGATATCATGCTGCCAGGCCGTGATGGCATGGACATCTGCAAGGAACTGCGCAGCTTCAGCGACGTGCCCATTGTCATGATCACCGCGCGGGTCGAGGAAATCGACCGTTTGCTGGGCCTGGACCTCGGTGCGGATGACTACATCTGCAAACCGTTCAGCCCTCGGGAGATGGTCGCTCGCGTCAAAGCCATCTTGCGTCGGAGCTCTTCCAGCGAGCCGCACACGCCCAAGGGTTTGCAGGTGGACGAAGCGCACTACCAGGCCTCGTTCAACGGTGTCACGCTGGACCTGACCCCGGTCGAACTGCGTCTGCTGGCTACTTTCGCCCGCTCACCGGGTAGGGTCTTCTCCCGCGACCACCTGCTGGACAGGCTCTACTCGGATCACCGCGTAGTGACCGACCGCACAGTGGACAGCCACATCCGCAACCTGCGCCGCAAACTGGAACAGGCCTGTCCTGGTCAGGATCCGATCCAGTCGCTTTACGGCGTGGGATACAAGCTCGAGCTGTGAGCGTCACAGCGTTGAGCACACGTCATCATACATGCCGTTCCAAGCACCCAACATCGGACGCGGAGCGTCCAGAAAGGCATGCGACGCGGAGCGCCGCACGATAGTCGGGATTATCGTTCCGCACGCTCCAGCGTGGGAATGCCGTTCATGACGCTCTGCGTCAACCATCTGCGCCGCGAGCTCCCTCAATGCCCCGCCCGCCAAGGCTGGCCCAGCGATACCGGCGCATACAGTCGGGTGCGCAGGGCGTCGCGGGAGAGCAGGACGAGGACGATGATGGTGGCGAGGTAAGGCAGCATCGCCAGCAGGTTGGACGGGATGGCCAGGCCGATGCCTTGCGCGACCAGGTGCAGGATGCTGGCGAGGCCGAACAGGTACGCACCGAGCAGTAGACGCCACACGCGCCAGCTGGCGAACACCACCAGCGCCAAGGCAATCCAGCCGCGTCCGGCGCTCATGTTTTCCGCCCACATCGGTGTGTAGGCCAGCGACAGGTAGGCCCCGGCCAGCCCAGCCATTGCGCCGCCGAACAGCACGGCCAACGTGCGTACACGCAACACTGGCAAGCCCATGGAGCTGGCCGCATCGGGATTTTCGCCGACCGCCTGAATAATCAGCCCGACGCGGCTTTTCAGCAGCGCCCAGGCGACCAGTGCAAACAGCGCAAAGGACAGGTAGACCAGCAGGTCCTGGGCAAACAGCATGCGGCCGATCAGCGGAATGTCACTCAGCAGCGGGATGGCCACCGGTTCGAAACCGCTCAATGGCTTGCCGACCCAGGCGGTGCCGACGAAGCTGGAAAGGCCGACACCGAAGATGGTCAGCGCCAGCCCGGTCGCGACCTGATTGGCGTTGAACACCAGCGCCACCAGCGCAAAAAGTGCCGACAGCAGCATGCCAGCGAGCATCGCCAGCAGCACGCCCAGCCATAGATTGCCGGTACTCAGGGCGATGATGAAACCGATCACCGCGCCAAACAGCATCATGCCTTCCTGACCCAGGTTGATGACGCCGCTTTTTTCGCAGATCAGTTCGCCCAGCGCCACCAGCAGCAAGGGGGTTCCGCAGCGGACCATGGCATAGAAAATGTTGCTCAGCAGGTCGATATCCATCATGCGGCTCCTGTGACGGCTGTCATCTGGCGCTTGGCCCAGTGCAGTTTCAAACTTGGGCGATAGAGAATCAGCACATCACAGGCCAGCAGGAAGAACAGCATCATCCCCTGAAACAACTGCGTGATTGCCAAGGGCAGGTTCAAGGTCATTTGCGCGCTTTCTCCGCCCAGATACAGCAGGGCGATCAACAGGCTGGAGAACAGAATGCCGATGGGGTTGAGGCGGCCGAGAAAGGCCACGGTGATCGCGGCATAGCCGTAACCTGGCGAGACCTGCGGCACCAGTTGACCGATCGGCCCGGTCACTTCCGATACGCCGGCCAGCCCGGCCAGCGCGCCACTGATCAACAGTGCGAGCCAGACCAGGCGTTTTTCTCGAAAGCCGACAAACCCGGCAGCACGCTTGTCCAGGCCCAGCACCTTGATCTGAAAACCGACGAAACTGCGTTGCAGCAGCACCCACACCGCGACCAGCGCAAACAGGGCGAAGTACACGCCGATGTGCGCGCGGCCATCTTCCATCAGCAGCGGCAGGCGGCTGGCGTCGCCAAAAGTCGCTGACTCCGGGAAATTCATGCCCGCCGGGTCTTTGAGCGGCCCGTGCACGAAGTACAGCAGCAAGTTGAGGGCGATATAGTTGAGCATGATGCTGGTAAGGATCTCATTGGCATTGAAGCGCGTGCGCAGCCAGGCGGTCACGCCCGCCCAGGCCGCGCCTGCCAGGGTGCCGGCCAGCAGCACCATGACCAAGGCCCAGCGACTTTCCATCTCAATGATATTTACCGCTACGGCACTGCCTGCCAGCGCGCCGAGCAGCAGCTGGCCTTCTGCGCCGATGTTCCAGATGCGCGCTTGATAGGCGACCGCCAGGCCCAGCGCGCAGAGCAGAATCGGCAAGGTTTTGACCATCAATTCCGACACGCCATACCAGTCGCTGAACGGTGCGATCAGCAAGGTGTGCAGCGTCACCCAAGGGTTGAGCCCCAGGCCGATGAACAGCAGCGAGCCGCAGACCAGTGTCAGGACGGCAGCCAGTAAAGGGGAACACCACAACATGGCGCGCGATTGCTGGCCGCGCGGTTCCAGAGAAAGCAGCATCTTTTGCTCCGTTAACCCGCCGTATGGGCCTGGGTGTGAGAATGATCGAACTGTCCCGCCATCCAGCCGCCGATTTGCACGGTGCTGGTCTGTTCAGTGGGGATCAGGTCGGAAAGCTGGCCGCCGCTCAGGGCGGCGAGTCGGTCGCTGATCTGGAACAACTCGTCCAGGTCTTCGGAAATCACCAGAATGGCCGCCCCCGCGTCACGCAAGGCAATCAATGCCCGGTGAATCGCTGCGGCAGCACCGACATCCACGCCCCAGGTCGGGTGCGCGGCAATCAGCAGTTTGGGGTTTTGCAGTATTTCCCGGCCGAGAATGAATTTCTGCAGGTTGCCGCCCGACAGGCTGCGCGCCGCGGCCTGTGCGTCCGGCGTCTTGACTGCAAAGCGACGGATGATTTCGTCGGCCAGTGCGCGAACCTTGCCGCGCTGGATCAAGCCGTGGCTCACCAGTCCTTGCTGGAAAGCGGTTAGCAGAGCGTTGTCGGCCAGGCTCAGTTCCGGCACTGCGCCATGCCCCAGACGCTCTGCCGGAACGAACGCCAGCCCGTGTTTGCGGCGGGCGTCGGGGCGCAGGTCGCCGACCGGGGTGTCTTGGAAACGCAGGGTTGTCGCCTGGGCATGAGGCAGGGTCTGTTCGCCACTCAGCAGCGCCAGCAATTCATCCTGACCATTGCCGGCAACGCCCGCGATGCCGACGATTTCGCCGCTGCGTACTTCCAGGCTCAGGTCTTTCAGTGAGCAACCGAACGGGTCCGGGTTGTGCCAGGACAGCTTGTCGACGCGCAGAAAGGCTTCGCTGCCGCTGACTTTGTCGTAGTGCGCGGTCAACCCTTCGGCATCACCGACCATCAAGCGCGCCAGCTCCAGATCAGAGCATTCAGCCGGGATACAGTGCCCGGATACCTTACCGTTGCGCAGGACGGTTGCGCTGTGACACAAGGCACGAACCTCGCCCAGCTTGTGACTGATAAACAGAATGCTGCAACCTTCTGCGGCCAGATGCCTGAGGGTCACGAACAGCTCTTCCGCTTCCTGGGGTGTGAGCACAGAGGTGGGCTCGTCGAGGATCAACAGACGAATGTCCTGCATCAGGCAGCGAATGATTTCGACTTTCTGCCGCTCGCCAATCGACAGGCTATGGACCAGGCGCTGGGGCTCCACTGCCATGCCGTAGCGTTGCGAAACCTCGCGAATGCGCGGTTCCAGTTGTTTGGGCGTGCCTGCCGCAGCGCCCATTGCCAGGGCGATGTTTTGCGCGACGCTTAGGGTTTCGAACAGCGAGAAATGCTGGAACACCATGCCGATCCCCAGGCTTCTTGCCTGTGCCGGACTGCGCATGGTCTGCACCTGGCCTTGCCAGATGATCGACCCGGCGTCGGGCTGCGTCACGCCATAGATGATCTTCATCAGCGTGCTTTTGCCGGCACCGTTCTCTCCCAGCAGGGCATGAATCTCGCCGGGCTGAATCGTCAGGTCGACAGCGTCGTTGGCCAGGCAGCCGGGATACCGTTTAGTGATGTGGCGCAGTTGTAGACGCGCAGGTATCGCGTGGTTTGACATGAAAGGCTCGAAGGCAGAAGTGGGTCGCTTGTGGATAAAGCAAAATCCTGGCCAAGGAGTCAGGATTCCTGTCCTGTGCGTTCAATCAAGGTTGAGTAAGGTGTTTTCGACATTCATGGCCGTGCAGTGACAACCTGACGCGATCATTTCGGCACCAGTTCGGGGCGCGCTGGCGGAGCGAGGGGCAAATGTGGCTCTTTGATTTGAGTGAAAAATGTACAGCAGGCGTCAAGCGAGGTGCGTTATACGGATGCGCGACCCTTGCACCTGTTATCCACAGGTTCTTCCACAGATACTGTGCGCAAGCGCGTCAGCGGAGAATAATACGCCGGTGGTTAGCATCCAAAGGGACTAACGAGCGCTAACAGACTGTTTTTGCACCGTTTATGGATCCATGCCAGGCGATTGCTCAAAAAACGATCATTCGCCTGAAACGCAAGCCCGGCAAGGCCCGCAGTGGAGTGTGCTCAGCTTATCCACAGCCGGATGCACAGTAGATGTGGGCAATTGCTGACGCGTTGCCTACTCTGTTGTGGCCTTGTGCAAAACAATTCTGCCGCGACTCAGATCAGCCAGTTGTCGTTGCAGCGTGTCGACATGCTCGGGGCCTATCGCGATTGCCATCTGCACGCCAGTGGCAGTGAAGTTTTCACTTTCCAGCAGGCCGTTGACTTCCGCGAGACGCAACTTGACCAGCGCCAGTTCACTGAAGCTGCATTCAAGCTGGAATGACGAACGCTGAATCAGCGGCAGATGCTCGGCCTGCTGCAAACATTTGTTGGCACCACCGCCATAGGCGCGTGCCAGGCCGCCAGTCCCCAGTTGAATGCCGCCGTACCAGCGGATCACCAGCACCACGACCTGATCGAATTCCTGCGCCTCGATGGCTGCCAGGATTGGCCTGCCTGCAGTACCGCCCGGTTCCCCGTCATCGTTGCTGCGATACTGACCACCCAGCTTCCAGGCCCAGCAATTGTGGGTGGCGTTGAGGTCGCTGTGCTGCTCGATGAACGCCTGGGCGTCGGCCGGGCTGGCGATGGGGGCGGCGAGGGTGATGAAGCGGCTCTTGCGGATTTCTTCACGAAACTCGCAAGGGCCGACCAGGGTAAAAGGCATGCGTGTATCCAGCTGACGTCAAGGCACCGATTCTACAAGGCTGGCGGCGTGAGCCCACAACCTTTGAGGATGATCCGGATCAGATTGTTGCTGGCCTGGTCCATGTCTTGCCGGGTCAGGCGGGAGCGACCGGTGACTCGGCAGATCTGCGAGGCGAAATCAGCGTAGTGCTGGGTGCTTCCCCACAGCAGGAAGATCAGGTGTACAGGGTCGACCGGGTCCATCTTGCCGGCATCGATCCAGGCTTGAAAAACCGCTGCCCGGCCCTGGAACCACAGGCGGTAGTCCTGGCTGAAATACTCGCTCATGCATTCGCCACCGCTGATGATCTCCATGGCGAAGATCCGTGAAGCCTGAGGCTGGCGGCGCGAAAACTCCATCTTGGCGCGAATGTAGCGGGCCAGTGCCTCGGCTGGATCATCTTCGACGCTCAGGTGGTTGAACGTGCTGTCCCACAAATCAATGATGTTGCTCAGTACCGCGACATACAGGCCCAGCTTATTGGTGAAGTAGTAATGCAGGTTGGCTTTGGGCAGCCCGGCTTTCAGCGCAATGGTGTTCATGCTGGTGCCCTTGAAGCCGTGGCGGGCAAATTCATCTTCGGCTGCCTGGATGATTGCTTGTTCGTTCTTCTGACGAATACGGCTTGCGGGCTTGGTGACGTGAGCGCTGTGTGCGGGGACTTCAAGGGTCATGGGCAATTCCGGACAGGTCGTAGGGCGCAACTAATGAACAGATAGCGCACCGGCGATTATCTCGCAAGCACCGGCGCAAGTGCGGCTATGGAAGCCTATCGTGGTTGTTCAAGGGGATTGGGTTCCGTCGCTGAATCATTCCGGGTCACGGCGACCTTTCCTTCCGGAGTCAGCAGGCACATTACGATGGCTGTGATGCCGCCGCTGGTGATGGCCGAATCGAACAGGTTCTGTACCAGTTTGGGCATCTGATGCAGCAGCGCAGGCTGCGCGGCGATACCCAGACCGACACCCAGTGACGTGGCGATGATCAGCATGCTGCGCCGGTCCAGCGGAGACTGGGCCAGAATGCGCACACCGGCTGCCGCGACGCTGCCGAACATCACCAGCGTTGCGCCGCCGAGTACCGGTTTGGGAATCTGCTGGACGATGGCACCGATATGCGGGAACAGCCCGAGCACGAACAGCACCGCGCCGATGTACAGCCCGACATAGCGACTGGCAACGCCGGTCAGCTGAATCACGCCGTTGTTCTGCGCAAAGGTGGTGTTGGGGAATGCACTGAACGTTGCGGCAATCATGCAGCTCACACCGTCGCCCAGCACGCCACCCTTGAGGCGCGCCACGTAGCTCGGGCCACTGATCGGCTGGCGGGCGAGCATGCAATTGGCGGTCAGGTCGCCGACCGTTTCGATACTGCTGATCAGATAAATCAGCGCGACCGGCAGGAAAGCGGTCCAGTCAAAGCTGAAACCAAAACGGAACGGCACCGGCACGCTGATCAAGGGCAGGTCGTGGATCGGCTGTGGAATCAGCTTGCCGCTGAACCAGGCGGCGAGACTGCCGACCGCCAGGCCGATGATGATCGCCGACAAGCGCACCCAGGGCGTATTCGAACGATTAAGTACGATGATCACTGCCAGAACGAAGGCGCCCAGCGCTAGGTTCAACGGCGCGCCGAAGTCAGGTGCGTTGAAGCCGCCGCCCAGGTCCGTGACACCTACCTTGATCAGGCTTACACCAATCAGCGTGATGACAATGCCGGTCACCAGCGGCGTGATGACACGTCGCAACTGGCCAATACAGCGACTGAGCACGATTTGCACAAGCGCGCCGAAAAAGCACACGCCGAAGATCATCGCCATGATGTCCTCCGGGCTGCCGCCGTGTTGCTTGACCAGAAAACCCGCGGACAACACCGCGCCCAGGAAAGCGAAGCTGGTGCCTTGCAGGCAGATCATGCCTGCGCCGATACCAAACGGGCGGCGCGCCTGAATGAAAGTACCTGTGCCCGACACCATCAGGGCCATGCTGATCAGATACGGCAGGTATTGAGTCAGGCCGAGCGTCGATCCGATGATCAACGGCGGGGTGATGATCCCGACGAAGCTGGCGAGGACATGCTGGAACGCTGCCAATATGGCCGTTAAAGGTCTTGGGCGATCATTCAGGCCGTAAATCAGGTCATCGTTGTCGAGTGTTTCAGGCTGCATGGCAAGGTCTCGGACGGGGAACTGCCATGTGCTGGCGTGTCGTTATCTGGGATCACTGCAAAAAACTGTCCAGTTGCTCAGGTTATTTTTATTTGAGTCCAACTATTTCAATAAATATCAGCCTGATAGCGTTTTCGAGCCGCTCTGCAACGTTGGCTGACTGGAAGGGTGTCCTGCAGGAGTGGGTCATCGGGTAGCGGCCAGTGTTTCCAGAAAGCTCTCCAGCACCAAATGAGGGCGTCGGCCTTTTCGGGTAACGGTCACCAGGTTGAGGTCGTAGAACTTTGAGTCCGGTTTCAGCGCGCGCAATCGACCTTCCTGCACCCAGGCGTTGGCGTAATGATCTGGCAGGTAGCCAATGTAGCGTCCAGTCAGAATCAGGAACGCGATGCCCTCGCGGTCCGAAGCGCTGGCGGTGCAAGTCAGTGCCTGATAATGATCCTGAATATCGTTGGGCAGGCGAAAGGTCGGGGCAATGGCTTCCTGCTGTGCGAGGCGTTCATCATCCAGCGTTGAGTTGTCCGCGTAGAAGAGCGGATGTCCCACCGCGCAATAAAGCAGCGAACGCTCACTGTACAACGGGTGATATTCAAGGCCGGGCAGGGCGCTGGCCTGTGGCACAACACCGACATGCAGGCCGCCGTCCAATACGCCTCGCTCGACTTCGGCGGGAGCAATCATGCGGATATTGATGTGCACGCCCGGGCCACGCTCTTTCAGTCGGGCCAGTGCATGGGTGATGCGCATGTGGGGAAGGGTGACCAGGTTGTCGGTCAGGCCGATGTTCAACTCGCCGCGCAGGTTCTGATGCAGGCCGTTGACCTCAGTTCTGAAACTTTCCAGAGCGCTGAGCAGTTGCAACGACGATTGATAAACCTCACGTCCTTCGTCGGTCAGTGAAAAACCGGCCCGCCCTCGCTGGCAAAGCCGCAAGCCGAGACGCTGTTCCAGATCGCTCATTTGCTGACTGATCGCCGACCGGCCAATGCCGAGCACGCTTTCGGCCGCGGAAAAACCGCCTGCCTCGACGACACTTTTGAAAATGCGCAGCAAGCGGATATCAAAATCGCTCACCTGCGACAGTGGATCTGGCCGACGGACACTCATTGTTTAGTCCTTACCAAACCAAAGATCATGAAAATCGGGTTTTATGAACTTTATCCGCGTGACACCTTGGCTGCAATGACCGTTCGTTTAGCGCCTGCGAGGCTTGCCCCCCATGAATATGTTCGAAGCGTCTGATGTGCCTGTAGCCAGTCAGTTGAAGCTTGATGCCCACTGGATGCCTTACACGGCGAATCGAAATTTCCAGCGTGACCCGCGCATGGTCGTTGCTGCGCATGGCAGCTATCTGACAGACGACAAGGGCCGCAAGATCTACGATGGGCTTTCCGGGCTATGGACATGCGGGGCCGGGCACACTCGCAAGGAAATTCAGGAAGCCGTTTCCCGGCAACTGGGCATTCTGGATTACTCGCCGGGCTTTCAGTTCGGGCATCCGCTGTCGTTCCAGTTGGCGGAAAAGATTACCGAACTGACGCCGGGCAATCTCAATCACGTCTTTTATACCAACTCGGGTTCCGAATGCGCGGACACGGCAGTGAAGATGGTGCGTGCCTACTGGCGGCTGAAGGGGCAGGCGACCAAGACCAAGATGATCGGGCGCGCGCGTGGCTATCACGGCGTGAACGTGGCGGGCACCAGCCTGGGCGGAGTGAATGGTAACCGCAAGATGTTCGGCCAGTTGATGGATGTCGATCATCTGCCGCACACGCTGCTGGCCAGCAACGCCTATTCGAAGGGGATGCCCGAAGCGGGCGGTATTGCGCTGGCCGACGAGATGCTCAAGCTGATCGAGCTGCACGATGCGTCGAACATCGCGGCGGTAATCGTCGAACCCATGGCGGGCTCTGCCGGCGTGATCGTTCCGCCGCAAGGCTATCTCAAGCGTCTGCGCGAGATTTGTGATCAGCACAATATCCTGCTGATCTTCGACGAAGTCATTACCGGCTTCGGCCGTACAGGCTCGATGTTCGGCGCGGACAGTTTCGGTGTCACGCCTGACCTGATGTGTATCGCCAAGCAGATCACCAATGGCGCGATCCCCATGGGCGCAGTGATCGCCAGCAGCGAGATCTATCAGACCTTCATGAATCAGCCAACGCCGGAATACGCCGTCGAATTCCCCCACGGCTATACCTATTCGGCACATCCAGTGGCCTGCGCGGCCGGGCTCGCGGCGCTGGAGTTGTTGCTGCGTGAAAACCTGGTACAGCAGGCAGCAGGAATCGCTCCGCATTTTGAAAGCGTGCTGCACGGTATCAAGGGCGCGAAAAACGTGGTGGAAATCCGCAACTACGGCCTTGCAGGCGCCATCCAGATCGCACCTCGTGACGGCGATGCAATCGTGCGGCCTTTCGAGGCAGGCATGAAACTGTGGAAAGCCGGGTTCTATGTGCGTTTTGGCGGTGACACCTTGCAGTTTGGCCCGACCTTCAACAGTCAGGCGCAGGACCTGGACCGGTTGTTCGATGCCGTCGGCGAAACGCTGAACCTGATCGACTGATCACGCTGACAGGCTCTCTTCTTATATAGGTACTTTTATACAGGTGCTTTTGTCGCATGGGCCGCGAAGCCATTCTCGCCCGATGCAATTATCCGGAGTTTTCCATGAGCAGCATTCAACACCTGATCCACGGCGAGTTCATTTCTGAAGATGGCCGCACCGCAGATGTGTTCAATCCGTCGACCGGCCAGGTTATCCACACAGTAGCGCTTGCCACTCGGGACACGGTCCAGAAGGCGATCGATTCGGCCAAGGCTGCGTTTCCGGCCTGGCGTAATACACCGCCAGCCAAGCGCGCTCAGGTGATGTTCCGCTTCAAGCAATTGCTTGAGCAGAACGAAGCGCGCATTGCTCAGTTGATCAGTGAAGAACACGGCAAGACCCTGGAAGATGCTGCGGGCGAATTGAAGCGCGGTATTGAAAACGTGGAATACGCCTGTGCCGCGCCGGAAATACTCAAGGGGGAATACAGTCGTAATGTCGGGCCGAACATCGATGCGTGGTCTGATTTCCAGCCGCTGGGTATCGTTGCCGGTATCACTCCGTTCAACTTCCCGGCCATGGTGCCGCTGTGGATGTACCCGCTGGCCATCGCGCGTGGCAAGCGGGTTCAGGCTCTCGGTGGCGCCAAGAACCATGCGGTACTGATGCCGGATGCCGACCTGGACAACGCAGTGAGTGCCTTGATGGGCGCTGCCTATGGATCCTGCGGTGAGCGTTGCATGGCTATTTCGGTTGCGGTATGCGTCGGGGATCAGATCGCCGATGCGTTGGTGGCCAAACTGGTTCCGCAAATTCAGGGCCTGAAAATCGGCGCAGGTACGACTTGCGGTCTGGATATGGGGCCACTGGTCACCGGTCAGCATCGCGACAAGGTCGGCGGCTATATAGCAGATGGTGTGCAGTCGGGCGCTACCCTGGTGGTGGACGGTCGCAATCTCCAGGTTGCCGGGCATGAACAGGGCTTCTTCATGGGCGGCTGTCTGTTTGATCGTGTCACGCCGCAAATGCGCATCTATAAAGAAGAGATCTTCGGGCCGGTGCTGTGCATTGTGCGTGTGGACAGCCTTGAACAGGCCATGCAACTGATCAACGACCATGAATACGGCAACGGTACCTGCATCTTTACCCGTGATGGCGAAGCTGCGCGGTTGTTCTGCGATGAGATTGAAGTGGGAATGGTCGGGGTCAACGTTCCGCTGCCGGTACCGGTTGCCTATCACAGCTTTGGTGGCTGGAAGCGTTCCCTGTTCGGCGACTTGCATGCGTACGGTCCCGATGGTGTGCGCTTCTATACGCGTCGCAAGGCGATTACGCAGCGCTGGCCGCAACGTGCGAGCCATGAAGCGTCGCAATTCGCATTTCCCAGCTTGTAAATTCCCGTAGCGGGAGATCGTCTTTAAAGAGGATCTCCCGTGTTTGTTGGGGCACAGCAGTTGAATTGCAGATTTTTGAAATTAACGGTTGA
>NZ_LJQT01000203.1:0-12494 GCF_001400515.1 Pseudomonas meliae
AAAATTTCTGACAGTCTCTGACTGGACCTACTATAACATGGAAAAAAGCCCCCTTGCGGTCAAGGCATTGGTTGAAAAATACCTCGCCAGAGACTACACAAACCCTTTGGCCGAATCCCAGATAAAGGGAATAAAATTCGACCTGCTGAAATGCCTGGACATGTATCACAGCAAGGAACTGGACGCGTTGACGAAAAAGGTCGTGACTCACCCGAATCAGACCTACATGCAGAATATCAAAAAGCCTTAACTACTCCCTCCGCGCTTCAAGCCTGTCCAGCAAACGCTGCACAGGCTATTTTCATTGCAAGTACTCTACTCCGCACATTATCTGTAGGGCGGAGACACACCATGCTGACTCAATGTAATCCGATAGCTTTTTAACGTCTCCCCCTCGGTGATGTACTGCTTGCTGAGATACTGATAAACAGCGCCAGTCACTTCCCCGCCTATACGGCGAACATCCTCAGAAAACCTTTTTCGATAACTCTTGTAAGAATTAGCCGCAGGACACCTCCCTTCCATTTGAAGGAAATTTCCGAGAAAATCCCGGCCTCTTGCGCTTGGCTATTCAGGTCTCTAGCCTTCAACGGTCGCTGCCCAATCAGCGATCAGGTTTGGTAGACCTGAGTGACCTGTGCGCAATGCGCCACCTTCTACAGGGCGCATTCTTACGGCCTGCGTTTATGGTGGCCGTGCGCTTGGCGTTTTCGGACGCACCGGCTTGCCTGGTCACCGGTCTACCAACCTGCGTACGGCCGCCACCCTGATCGTTTGGTAGCGAACAGGGCGGCTCCTTCAATGATCAGGAGTTGCAAACATGCCCCATAAAATCGTCCCCGACCCGCCCACCGCCCTGTTCACCGTCAACGCATCCGTCAGCCAGGAAGAAGCGCTCAACTACGCTTCGGATCTGCTGCGCTGCATCATCACGACGGCCTATGAGTCCGGCGACAGCACTCAGGGCACCAGCCGTGATCTGGCGTTTTCGGTATTGCACATGGCCGAGATGGCCAAAGCCATGGTTGACCGCTCACTGGAATGCATCGTTTGACCAGATGACAAACCGGGGCCACGCTCGGCCCCGCGTACACCTCAATTACGCTGATCCAGCAGGTTCACCACCAACCGGTCGATCCACCCCCACAAGCGCTGTTTGACGCGTCGCCACAGTGGTCTGGCCTTCCAGTCTGCCAGTGTGGTTTCGGCGCTCAGGGCGAAGTCTTTTTCGAAACTGGCGACCACATCGCGGGTCAGCCCTGGGTCGAGGGCTTCGAGGTTGGCTTCAAGGTTGAAGCGCAGGTTCCAGTGGTCGAAGTTGCACGAGCCGATGCTCACCCAGTCGTCGATCAGGACCATTTTCAAGTGCAGAAAACACGGCTGGTATTCGAAGACCTTGACCCCGGCCCGCAGCAAGCGCGGGTAGTAACGGTGACCGGCGTAGCGTACCGACGGGTGATCGGTGCGTGGCCCGGTCAGCAGCAAACGTACATCGACGCCGCGCGAGGCTGCCCTGCGCAAGGCGCGGCGAACTTTCCAGGTGGGCAGAAAGTAAGGGGTTGCCAGCCAGATGCGCTTTTGCCCGGTGTTCAGCGTGCGCACCAGCGATTGCAGAATGTCGCGGTGCTGGCGAGAGTCGGCGTACGCCACACGGCCAAGGCCTTCACCGGCTACCGGGGCGGTGGGCAGATGATCCAGACCAAAGTTTTCTTTCGGGCGCCAGGCGAAACGTCGGGCATTGGCGTGAAACTGCCGGTTGAACAACGCTTGCCAGTCAAGAACCAGCGGCCCGGTGATTTCCACCATCACTTCGTGCCATTGGCTGACATCCTTGTCTGGCTCCCAGAATTCATCGGTTACACCCGTACCGCCGACCACCGCCAGCGTCTTGTCGACCACCAGTAATTTGCGATGGTCGCGGTAGAAGTTGCGCACGCCGCGTCGCCAGTGAATAGGGTTGTAGAAACGCAGAATCACACCGGCATCGGTCAGTTGCTTGCGCAGGCCGGCGTCGAAGGCTTTTGAACCGAAGTCGTCGAACAGGCAGCGCACGATCACACCACGCCTGCCAGCCTCGACCAGCGCCCGCACGATGGCATCGGCGCAGCCCCCGGCTTCGACCAGGTACAGCTCCAGGTCAACCTGCTGCTCGGCCCGGTCAATGGCTGCAATCATGCGCGGGAAGAACGCAGGACCGTCGATCAGCAATTGAAAGCGGTTGTTTTCACGCCACGGAAAAATCGCACCGTTCATATCAGCGCGCCGTGAAGATCAGGACAGCCCCGACCGGGACTGACAGACTGACCGCCGACAAGCCTGCCGCGCTGCGCAGGGCATTGAAGTCCGAAACCATATCGAAGTCCTGAGCATGAATCACTAGCGGTTCGAGCGTCACAACCTGAAAGCGCCGCTCGTCTAGGCGCGTCGCCAGCAGTTCGGCGTTATAGCTGTGACTCTTGCCGCGCAGGCTGACGGTCAGTGGTAAACGCAATTCCAATTGCGCGCCGGGGGCAAGGTTATTGATCGGGCGCATGTCGAGCTGGGCATTGATCTGCGCAACGGGAAACTTGTGTACCTGAAACACCTGCTCCCGCAGGCGCTCGTCACGCAGGGGAATACCGGTGCTAATGGACTCCGTTTCGACTTCCACCTCAGCCAGCCCTTTGGGGTCGACCTTGCCATGCAGCACAAGGAAGCGATGCACCTCGGCAATATCGGCATTTTTGGTTGACGTGAACGAGAGCCGCGACGACTCATTATCCAGATACCAGTTCGCATGGGCAGGTAACGCCACTGCGGCCAGCATGACCAGCAGCAGGCGATTCATAGTGAGCATGCAGACTCCAGACGTGCAATTGAGGGCTACCTTATCCGCCTGTCTGACCTCTGGCAAACCACGACGTTCGGCAGCAATCCATCAAGGCTCGGACGGCAACAGTCGGCAGCCTTGCCGCTCACCCTGCCACGACGCACTGCTGGTTCGCCCAAGGCCGTTGGCAATGACCTTTTTCTGGCTGCTGTCGTCGATCAGCGTGCCAGGCACGTACTGTTTGACGTAGCCCAGGCAATACGCCTCGGGGTTGTTCATGACGTACCTGCACGAGCAGTATTCCTTGGCGGTGTAGGCACTGATGATGGTGGGGAATGCCTGCAGGTTAACGCGGTACTGCCAGGCAAGTACCGCGAGCGCAGCAAGGATCAGCAACAGCAGGCTGCTGAAGGGTCGACGCAGGATGAACATTCGACGACTGCTCATTGCCCGCCCTCCTTGCCAAAGGCTGCCTGTATGCGCTTGAGCATCTGATTGTGGTCGTAACTACCGTCGCGGTCATCGGCATAGCGCACGATCACCAGCTTCCGGTCGGGGATCACGTACAGCGCCTGCCCCCAATGGCCCAGTGCGGCAAAGGTATCAGGGGGCGCATCCGGCCACGGCCCCTTGCCGCCATCGGCAGTTCGATTGAGCCACCATTGGCCGCCAGGGACTTCGACGTTGGCATCTATCTGCTCGCCTGCAAACGGCGTCAGCACGCAGTTCATCCATTCCTTGTTGAGCAACTGCCGAGCCTGCCATTGCCCGCCGCGCTGCATCAGCAAGCCGATGCGTGCCAGGTCGCGGGCGGTCATGTAGGCATAGGACGACCCTACAAATGTACCCACGCCATCGGTTTCCCAGACGGCACTGCGGATGCCAAGCGGGTCAAACAGTGCGGTCCACGGATAATCCGCATACGCCTGTGGCCCGACGATATTTTTCAACGCAGCAGCCAGAACCGTGCTGTCGCCGCTGGAATACAGGTACGCCTTGCCGGGGGATCTGGCTGCGCGGTGCTCGGCGGTGAAGCGCGCCATGTCGTCACGCCCACGGGTGTAGAGCATGGCGACTACGGAAGAGTTAAGCGGTGCATATTCGTAATCTTCCTGCCAATTCAGCCCCGAAGCCCAGTGCATCAGGTCTTTGATGGCGATATCGGGGTGCGCCTTGAACGGCGGGTAGAACTTCGCCACTGGATCATTGAGTTGAAAGCGCCCGTCGGTAAACGCCACGCCCAGCACTGTCGCCATCACGCTCTTGCTGATCGACCAGGTCAGGTGCGGGGTTTGCGCTGTGGTCACACCGCCGTAGCGCTCATACACAACTTCGCCATCACGAATCACCAGCAGCGCATCGGTGCGAATGCCCTTGCGTGTGGCGTCGTCACGGGGCGGGAAGGCGTAGGCCTCGAGTTCTTCGATTGCCGCAGATCGCGGCGCAGGCTGAGATGACCATTGCTCTGTCGGCCATGTTTGAGCAACGACGCCCTGGGCACTGAAGCCCAGGATCAAAACCAGACACAGGCGGAAAAATCTACGCGGCATGACAGAGCCTCTACAGAGTAATCCGCATACCGTATCAGGGCTTCGTGACAGTCAGCCATTACCCCGGGACAGGACGCAGAGCGTCCAGAACGGCATACCCACGCGGAGCATGGGCACGATAGTGGTCCTTCGTACGCCGCTCGCTCCTCCCGCTCCACCAGCGTGGAAATGCCCACAGCGTTGCCCGTCACACAACCATCACCAAAGCTTCACAGGCATGACACGCCATCTCCCTAGCCTGCAAGTACGGCAAAGCGCCTGGACAAATCAGTCAACCAGCCAAACTCTGCATGGCTGGCTCATGGAGATTCGTATGACCCAGATCGCCCGCATTCGTGACAACACTTCTGAACGTCGTCTTCAGGCCGAGCGCCTGATTGGAGCGAGCGCCTTGCAGGAAGCACAGGCGTTGCGTTTCAGTGTGTTCAGCGAAGAATTCAACGCCCGTCTCAACGGTGCTGAACAAGGCCTGGATATCGACGATTACGATGTTCACTGCTCGCACATTGGTGTGCGTGACCTGAACACCGGGCGTCTGGTTGCCACTACCCGGCTGCTCGACCACAATGCCGCCAGCACGCTGGGGCGTTTCTACAGTGAAGAAGAATTCAGCCTGCACGGTCTGGTTCATCTGCAGGGTCCGATTCTTGAGCTGGGCCGTACCTGCGTAGACCCGGCCTACCGCAACGGTGGCACCATCGCGGTGTTGTGGAGCGAGCTGGCCGAGGTGCTGAACGAAGGCGGCTACAGCTACCTGATGGGCTGCGCGAGCATCCCGATGCACGACGGCGGCATTCAGGCGCACGCGATCATGCAACGCCTGCGCGAGCGCTACCTGTGCAACGAACACTTGCGCGCCGAGCCGAAAAACCCGCTGCCGACGCTCGATATCCCGAGCAATGTGATCTGCGAGATGCCGCCACTGCTCAAGGCTTACATGCGCCTGGGTGCCAAGATCTGTGGCGAACCTTGCTGGGACGAAGATTTCCAGGTCGCCGACGTCTTCATCCTGCTCAAGCGCGACGATCTGTGCCCGCGTTACGCCCGCCACTTCAAGGCGGCCGTGTGATGAGCCGGGCACGCGGCTATGCCCGCGTAGTCCGGGTGCTGCTGGTCGTGGCGCTCGGCTTGACGATTGCCGGAGCGTTCGCGGTTCTGGAACGCACCAGAATCGGTGGGTCGATGGAGCGCAGGCAGCGCTGGAGCCGTTGGTTCATGGCGCGCCTGACCAATGCCCTGCCGTTTCGCGTCACCGTGACAGGTCAGTTGCCAACCCAGCCCATGCTGTGGGTCAGTAACCATGTGTCGTGGACCGACATCGCCCTGCTGGGCATGCTGGCACCGCTGTCGTTTCTGTCGAAGGCCGAAGTCCGGACCTGGCCGGTAGCGGGCTGGCTGGCACTGAAGGCAGGTACGCTGTTCATTCGTCGCGGGTCGGGCGACAGCCGTCTGATTCAAAAGCAGATGTGCAATCACCTGCAACAAGGCAATGCACTGCTGATCTTCCCGGAAGGCACCACCACCGATGGCAGAAGCCTGCGCACCTTCCACGGCCGTCTGCTGTCCAGTGCCATTGAAGCCGGCGTGCCGATCCAGCCAGTGGCCATCGGTTACTCGCGTGACGGTAAACCGGACCCGATTGCCCCGTTCATTGGCGACGACGATTTGCTGTCCCATTTGCGCCGGTTGTTCGCCAATGAGCAGAGCGATGTGCACATCCACCTGCTGACCCCCATTCCGACGGCGGATCAGGAGCGCGCTGCACTGGCGTTCAAGGCCCAGCAAGCCGTTCAGGTGGCGCTGTTCGGTGAACCTGTCACGGGGGAGTCAGTGATCGGTAAACAAGTATCCGGCGAGCCTGCTCAGCCGAGCGAAGTGGCTTCGCGCTCGGCCAGGGCAGCCTGAGCAAAATCCTCCAATAGCGGATAGAACTCGGCGAAATCCGCACTCAAGGGCTGGTAAAGCGCCTGCAGTTCCTGCATGCCGCCTGCCAGCCCTTCGGGCCGTGACAAGCGTCGCGATATCCCGCTCAGCACTTGCCCCAGCACGTCGAAATTCCGATACGAACCCAGCCAGTCCTGCGCGGCCATGCGCGGCGCGATCAATGCGAGCCGCTCGGGCAATTGCGGCTCGGCGGCCAGCGCGCCATAGACTTTGCCAGTGAATACGTCCAGCGGCAGATCGGCATAGCAATGCCAGTCGCGAGCCAGACAATGATCGAAAAAGACGTCGAGCATAATGCCTGCATAGCGTCGCCGCTGGGATGGAAAGCGGGCAATGGAAGCCTTGATCAGCGGGTGGCTGTCAGTGAAAGCGTCAATGCTGCGATGCAGCCGAATGGCCGCTTCAAGCTCTGCAGGAAAACGTCCCGACAGCGGACCTTTGACGAAGTCGCCATACAGGCTGCCAAGCAATTGAGCAGGCCGATGCCCGCCGAGATGAAGATGTGCCAGATAGTTCATGCCTGCAAGCCTACGCCGCTTTCAAGGCCGAGGTCTATATATCGATATAACCCGATATAGCGATTTTGCCAGTCCTAAGCACAAAATCATATTTGTATATCGCGAAATACAGATATAAGTTTCGCCCTATCGCGATATATCGCTACACCGCCTGTGAGAACGACATGCCTATCGACCTCGACGACATAATAAAAGCCCTGGCCCATCCGGTCCGCCGAGAAATCCTGACCTGGTTGAAGGACCCCCGCGCGAGCTTTCCTGCTCAGCAATACTCGATTGAACACGGCGTGTGCGCCGGACAGATCGATCAGCGTGCAGGATTGTCCCAATCCACTGTCTCGGCCCATCTGGCGACCTTGCAACGCGCTGGCCTGATCAGCAGCAAGAAGGTTGGCCAATGGCATTTCTTCAGACGCAACGAAGAAGTCATACAGGCATTCGTTCAGGCGCTGGTTGAAGAGCTGAACAACCCGACCTGATTTTCCAACGTTTACCAGGAGCTGCCCCGTGCCTCTTTCGCTACTTATTCTGGCCCTGAGCGCCTTTGCCATCGGCACCACCGAATTCGTCATCATGGGCCTGCTGCCCGATGTGGCGGCTGACCTTGGTGTATCCATCCCCGGCGCAGGCTGGCTGGTCACCGGCTATGCGCTGGGCGTGGCCGTCGGCGCTCCGTTCATGGCCATGGCCACGGCAAAACTGCCACGCAAGGCTGCGCTGGTCACGCTGATGGGCATTTTCATCATCGGCAACCTGCTCTGCGCACTGGCCAGTGACTACAACGTATTGATGTTCGCCCGCGTGGTTACAGCGCTGTGTCATGGTGCGTTCTTCGGCATCGGTTCAGTAGTTGCTGCTGGGCTGGTGCCTGCCAATCGCCGCGCTTCGGCAGTAGCGTTGATGTTCACCGGTCTGACCCTGGCCAACGTGCTGGGCGTGCCTTTGGGTACTGCATTGGGTCAATACGCAGGCTGGCGCTCGACCTTCTGGGCGGTAACAGTCATCGGCGTGATTGCGCTGATCGGCCTGATCCGCTTTCTGCCGACCAATCGCAATGAAGAAAAGCTCGACATGCGCGCCGAACTGGCCGCACTGAAAGGTGCCGGTATCTGGCTGTCGCTGACCATGACCGCGCTGTTTTCAGCGTCCATGTTCACCCTGTTCACCTACATTGCCCCGCTGCTAGGCGAAGTCACCGGCGTATCGCCCAAGGGCGTGACCTGGACCCTGCTGTTGATAGGCCTGGGCCTGACCGCAGGTAACGTGATTGGCGGCAAGATGGCCGACCGCCGTGTGTCATCCACGCTGATTGCCGTGTTCGTCTCGATGGCGGTGATCTCAACCGCTCTCAGCTGGACCAGCGCCGCGCTGATCCCGACTGAAATCACCCTGTTCCTCTGGGCGGTCGCTGCCTTTGCTGCCGTCCCGGCTCTGCAGATCAACGTGGTGACCTTCGGCAAAGCCGCGCCCAACCTGGTTTCAACCCTGAACATCGGCGCTTTCAACGTGGGCAACGCGCTTGGTGCCTGGGTCGGTGGCAGCGTCATCGCCCACGGCCTGGGCCTGACCAGCGTACCGCTGGCCGCTGCCATGCTGGCAGTGCTCGCGCTGCTGATCACACTGATTACTTTTCGTCAGACCGGCAACCCCGATCTGGCACCTGCTACACATTGATCAATCACGAGGATTCGACACATGACGACTATCTTTGACCCGATCACCATTGGCGATCTGCAACTGCCAAACCGCATCATCATGGCGCCACTGACGCGCTGCCGCGCCGACGAAGGTCGCGTGCCCAATGCATTGATGTCCGAGTATTACGTGCAGCGTGCTTCTGCAGGCCTGATCCTGACTGAAGCCACATCTGTCACGCCGATGGGTGTTGGTTACCCGGACACACCCGGCATCTGGTCCAACGACCAAGTACGCGGCTGGAGCAACATCACCAAGGCCGTGCATACCGCTGGTGGCCGGATTGTGCTGCAGCTGTGGCACGTTGGCCGCATCTCCCACCCGGCGTACCTGAACGGCGAAACTCCGGTGGCCCCTAGCGCTATCGCAGCTGAAGGCCACGTCAGCCTGATGCGCCCGATCACCCCGCTACCGACCCCGCGCGCGCTGGAACTGGCAGAAATCGGTGACATCGTCGAGGCCTATCGCGTCGGTGCGGAAAACGCCAAGGCTGCGGGCTTCGACGGCGTGGAAGTGCACGGTGCCAACGGCTACCTGCTGGAACAGTTCCTGCTGACCGGCTCCAACCAGCGCACTGACGAGTACGGCGGTTCGGTAGAAAACCGTGCTCGTCTGCTGCTGGAAGTGACTGATGCGGTCATTGAGGTGTGGGGCGCTGGTCGCGTAGGCGTACACCTTTCGCCTCGCTTCGACATGCACGACATGAGCGATGCTAACCGCACTGAAACCTTCAGCTACGTGGCCAAAGAGCTTGGCAAGCGCGGTATCGCGTTCATCTGTGCCCGTGAGCGTGACGCCGAAGACAGCCTCGGCCCGCAGTTGAAGAAGGATTTCGGCGGCGTCTACATCGCCAATGAAAAATTCACCAAGGACACCGCAAATACCTGGCTGGCAGAAGGCAAGGCCGACGCTATCGCATTCGGTGTGCCTTATATTGCCAACCCGGACCTGCCTGAGCGTCTGGCCAGCGATGCGCCTCTGAATGAAGCGCATCCCGAAACGTTCTACGGCAAAGGGCCGGTCGGCTATATCGACTACCCACGCCTGTAACACGGCGCTGCAACAGCAAAAAACCCTGACTCGTAAGAGCCAGGGTTTTTTATCGTCCGTACTTATTACTGTTACAGTTTAGCCTCAGGCCCGACTGTACCTAGCACATTGCCTTCGGCATCAGTGATAGTCCCGTCCGGTAACTTCCAGCGACCGTCGGGGTAGTTGACAGAGCCATCTGCCATAACCCAGGTGCCGTCCTTGTGTTGAACATCGCCGCCGGGGTGCTCGACCGAACCGTCGGCATGCACGGTGGTGCCATCCAGGTGTTGAACAGTGCCATCCGTGTGCTTCAAGGACTGGCCATCTGCCGCCGCAACACTTCCATTCGGATAACTGACCGTACCATCGGGGTTGAAGACACTGTTTAGCGGGTGGACCAGTTGTAAAACACCGGTGACCGTGCTTGTGACTGCCAGCAGCTTGTCCAGGCGCGAAGGTGCCTCAGGGGCCGGCGGTAACTTTTGCGCAACGGGTGCTTTGATAACAGGTTTGACGAGCGGTTTGACAGGTGGCCTCACTGGCTTTTTCACCTTGACCGGGGGGTTCACGGGCGGTCTCACGGGCGGCTTCACCGGACCTGCCCCCTTGACCGGAGGTTTTACAGGCGGCTTTACAGGTGGTTTTACAGGCGGTTTGACCTTCACCGGTGGCTTGACCTGCTGGCGTACCAAATCTTCCGGATAATCCGGTACGTCGGCGTAAGTGGGCAACGGCGTCCTGGAAACTTCGTCTACTCCCTGGTCTGAGTCTTCAGCCGGGATGTTATTTTCGGTCGTTTCTTGCGGGGCATCGGTGTACATCTCATTGATTCCATTCATTGTTGAAACTCCAATTTAGTTAACAGCCAGGCAAGCGTAAGCCTTCCTTCTATTGGCAAGTACATATCTATTTAACGAGTACAAAAAAAATGTCAGGAAATTTGCCAGCGGCTATCTGCTATGGACAGCCGCCGGCAAGTCTTGCCTTCAACGACGCGCGTTGAGCTGTTGCGACAGATTCTGGATCTGGCTGGTGAGGGTATTGATATTGCGGGTGACCTGAGCACGAAACGCGTCGAACTCGGCTGTATTGGCCTCTGCTGAAGGGGCCGGTCGGTTTTCCTGTTCGCTTTTGAGGACCATCAGGTCCTGCTCCAGGCGCTCGACAGCAGCCGACGGGTTGCCCTGTTTCTTCAATGTCGCAACATCGGCTGCCACGCTTTTGATTTGCGCATCCAGCTTGCCCTGATCGACCTGTGCGGTTTTCAGATCGGGCAGCGCGGCTTTCAGCGTGGTCAGCTCAGCAACGACGCTTTTGAGCTGCTCCTGCAACTGCGCGCTTTCACTGTGCTGCTGGGCGGTTTGCGCGGCCATCTGCTCCAGGCGCTTGTCGAGACTGCCCTGCTGGCCTTCAACGCCCTCGCGCTGTTTGTCCTGATCTTCCAGTTGCGCTTCCAGCAGCTTGATGCGCTGCTTGAGCGCCTCGCCATCGCTGGACAGCGCCTCGGTCTCAACGACTTTGCCGGAAATATCCTGCAGGCGTCCCGCCGCTTCTTCGCTGATGCGCGCAAAGCTCTCCTGAGTGGCCACCAATTGCTGTTCCATGAGGGAGACCTGCTGAAAGCTCCACCAGCCCAGACCGCAAAAGGCAATGAACAGCGCGCCGACCAACGCCCATAGCGGTCCGGTGCTCGGGCCCTTTACCTTGACCACCGGTGTGGTACGCGAATAGACCGTGGTGCGTTCGCGTGCACCATTGCCCGGCGCGAAGTCGTCATCGTCGTCCTTGGCGCTCAGGCTGGGAACGTCATCGACGTCGTCGTATGGATCGTTGCGCATGAATAACCCTTCAGGAAGCTGTTAAACCAAAGTCGGGCAGTATAACAACAGCGCGTAACCAATCTCACTGTGCCACTACCGCATTCAGATTGCGTGCTGTGCCTGCCACCAGCCACAGAATTCATCCAGCGCTGTCCACAGGCTGACCTGAGGCTGATAATCCAGATAATGCCTGGCGCGGCTGATATCAAGCGTAAAATCCCTGTTCATGACCTGCATGCCCATTCTTGACAGGGTAGGTTCAGGTCGGCCCGGCCACAGCAGGCAGGCACCCTCGTTGATTGCTGCGGCACTGTAGGCCAGTCCGTATGAACGATAACGGGTGACTTGAGGCAGATGCATCTGGCGCATCACATAATTGATTGCGTCCCACAGCGGGACCGGCGTGCCGTTGGTGATGTTGTAGGCCTTGCCCAGCGCCGAGCCGGTTGCCAGCAAGCTGCTCAGCATGGCTTCGTTGAGGTTGTGCATGCTGGTGAAATCCACCACGTTCAAACCGTTGCCGACAATCGACAGACGCTTCTTGCGCTGCATGTGCAGCAAACGCGGGAAAATACTGTTGTCGCCCGCGCCAGTGACGAAGCGCGGCCGCAGGGCGATCACTTCCAGACCGAACTCTTCGGCACCAAAGACCTTTTGCTCGGCCAGGTATTTGGTCGCCGCATAGTGATTATGGAAACGCTTGGGCACCTGCTCTTCCTTGATGCCGCGGTGCGATTTTCCATCAAAGTAGATCGAGGGCGACGAAAGATGAACCAACCTTCGCACCCTTTGTTTCAGGCAGCCCTCGACGATGTTTTCGGTAAGCTGCACGTTGCCCTGCATGAAATCCTGGCGGCGTCCCCACAGGCCGACGGAGCCTGCGCAGTGCACCACCGCTTCCACGTCATCGCACAGCGCCCGCACCAGATAAGGGTCAGCGAGGTCGCCCTGGATGAACTCGGCGCCACGCCTGACCAGGTGCTCGACACCTTCGGCACGACGGCCATTGATCCGCACGCTCATGCCCTGCTCAAGGGCAAAACGCGCAAAGCGTCCGCCGATGAAGCCGCTCGCGCCGGTGACCAGAATCTTCATTTACCGCTCCGTTAAGGAAGATCTGAAGTAG
>NZ_LJQT01000120.1:0-5989 GCF_001400515.1 Pseudomonas meliae
TTTTTCAGAGTTTCCCTTACTTCTTCACCGGCACGATGTCCATAATCTGGCCATTGACCTTCTGGAAACGCACGTACTTGTCGTTAATCTTTACCCATTCGCTTTCCTTGGCGGGTGTTTCCAGGCCTTTACTTTTCCAGTCCTTCACTTCCAGGTCGCTGCGGCGATATTTTTCCGGAACGCGGGAGCCTACTTCCAGCTCATGGGCGTTGTCCTTGGATTCGGTGACTTTCGGGTCCGCCGTCTCTGCGTGAGCGGGCAGGGTGACGGCGGAGAAGCAGCCGAGCAAGGTCATGCAGGCGATCAACGATTTGCTATTCATGTAAAGACTCCCAGTCTTTGGTATCAGGCGATGGCTTAATGCCTCGTAACAACTGGGACCCTCACGTTTGCAAATCATTCGATCGGGTTTGCCGCGCTTAGCCTTGCAGGGTCTGGGCGATGGTTACAGAGAGCCTGGTGGTCGGACGACCGATCAGTGCGCTCAACTGGTGACTGTTATCGAACAGCGCGCCTTTGGCTGCGGCCGCGTCGGAATCAGCCAGCAACTGCGCAACGAAGTCTGGCAAGCCTGCCTGGATCAGCGCGGCTTTGAATTCGGCTTGCGGCAGGTTGACGTAAGGCAGAGTCTTGCCGGCCTGCTTTGAAAGCTCGGCAGCGAACTCAGCAAGTGTGTAGGAATCGTCACCAGCCAGCTCGTACACGCGACCGCTCTGATCCTCGCCGGAGGTCAGCAGCACCGCCGCAGCTTCAGCGTAATCGAGGCGCGACGCCGAACTGATGCGGCCCTCGTCGGCACAGCCCATGACCGCGCCATGGTCCAGCGCGCCGGGAATGCCTGCTGTGTAGTTTTCGGTGTACCAGCCATTGCGCAGCAGGACATAAGGCAGCCTGCTGTCGCGCAGGTAATCTTCGGTTTCGCGGTGCTCTCTGGCCAGGCCCAGTGCCGAGGCGTCTGCATGCAGAACACTGGTGTAAGCCAGCAGTTTGACCCCGACGCGTTTCGCCGCATCAATCACGGCCTTGTGCTGCGGCAGGCGCTGGCCCACTTCGCTGGACGAAATCAGCAGCACTTTGTCGGCACCGGCAAACGCGTTGTCCAGCGTCGACGGCTGCGAATAGTCGGCATGACGAACTTGAATGCCCTTTGCCGAGAGGTCACTGGCCTTTTCCGGGCTGCGGACTGCGGCAATGATCTGCCCGGCAGGTACACGAGTGAGCAGCTGTTCAATGACGATACGGCCAAGCTGGCCAGTGGCACCGGTGACAACGATCATGGAAGGATTCCTTGAATCAGGTTGAAAGGAAGCGCCAGCATAGTCATCATGCTTACCTTTCGTAAGTACGTACAAAAAGGTAAGTGTCATGAGTGAATCTGCCTCGCGTCCACAGTCTGAAACGGTCGAGTCCATGCTGGCCTTCGTTCGTCAGGGGCAGGTACTGGCCACTGATTGCCCTTCACGGATTGTGCTCAACCATGTTTGCAGCCGTTGGGGCGTGCTGGTGCTGGTGGTTTTGCGCGGCGGCATGCATCGTTTCAGCGAGGTGCGGCGCAAAATTGGCGGGGTCAGCGAGAAAATGCTCGCGCAAACCCTGCAGCACCTGGAGCAGGACGGCTTCGTCAGCCGCAAGTCACTGCCGGTGGTGCCGCCGCATGTTCAATACCGGCTGACCCCGATGGGCGAAGAAGTCGCCTTGCAGGTTGAAACACTCGTTACCTGGATCGAGACCAATCTGCCGCGCATTATGCAGGCCCGTGAAGCGTCGAATACGCTGCAGATCACGCCCGAATGAGTCTTTTCTGACAGATTTTTCATCCTGCGATTGTCGGCTTGATCGCCTGCAATCAGCCGCTTCTTGGTATGGTGCGCGCCGAAATCTTTATATACACGTTTAGTTGCGCCGTTTGCCCTTCACCGAGAAGCTGTAGAAATGCCCAATCCAATTCCCCTGAAAGACCACGAAAAAGAGACGCGGCTGGTCAATCAGCGCCTGATTGCCTGCGCGGTGCTGGTCGGCCTGCTGGCTGCCTGTCTGGTCGCGCGCATGTATTTCCTGCAAGTCACCGAGTTCGACTATCACTCGACCATTTCCGAAAACAACCGTGTTCACGTGCTGCCGATCCCGCCCGAGCGCGGTTTGATCTTTGACCGCAATGGCGAAGTGCTCGCTGACAATCGCCCCAGTTTCAACCTGACCCTGACCCGTGAGCGCGCCGGTGACTGGCACAAGGTGATCGATGAACTGATGACCCTGCTGGAGTTGCCCGACGAAGACCGGATTCTGTTCGACAAGGAACTGAAACAGGTTCGCCACCCGTTCGAGCCCGCAACCCTGCTGTATGAGCTGACCGAGGAGCAGATCGCCATACTGGCGGTCAATCAGTACCTGCTACCGGGCGTGGATGTGGCAGCGCAGTTCGTTCGTCACTACCCGTTGGGCGCGCATTTTGCTCATTCGATTGGCTATGTCGGGCGTATCAACGAAAAAGAAGCGTCGCATCTCGACAACGAATATCGCGGCACTCAATCCATCGGCAAGACCGGTATCGAGCGCTTCTACGAATCCGAGCTGCACGGCCACGTAGGCTACGAAGAGGTCGAAACCAACGCCCAAGGCCGCGTGCTGCGGGTGCTGAAACATACTGACCCGGTGCCGGGCAAGAACATCACCCTCACGCTGGACGCGCATTTGCAGGCCGCAGCGGAAAACGCTCTGGGTGATCGACGTGGTTCGGTGGTTGCGCTGGACCCGGAAACCGGCGAAGTGCTGGCGATGGTCAGCAAACCAAGCTTCGACCCCAACCTGTTCGTCACCGGCATCAGCTTCAAGCAGTACGCTGCGCTGCGCGATTCCATTGACCGGCCGCTGTTCAACCGGGTGCTGCGTGGCCTTTACGCACCGGGCTCGACGGTCAAGCCGGAGGTGGCGATTGCCGGTCTCGACAGCGGTGTGGTCACAGCCTCGACCAAGGTCTTCGACCCCGGTTATTTCCAGCTGCCGGACTTCGACCACAAATACCGTAACTGGAACCACAGCGGCGATGGCTGGGTGGATATGGACACAGCGATCATGCGTTCCAATGACACCTACTTTTACACTGTCGCGCACAAGCTCGGCATCGACTGCCTGCACGACTACATGACCATGTTCGGCATCGGTCAGAAGGTCTCGCTGGACATGTTCGAGGAATCGACCGGGCTGATGCCGTCCCGCGAATGGAAGCGCGCTACACGCCGCCAGGCGTGGTTCCCGGGCGAAACGGTGATTCTCGGCATTGGCCAGGGCTACATGCAGGTCACGCCATTGCAACTGGCTCAGGCAACGTCACTGATTGCCAGCAAAGGCGTCTGGCATCGACCGCACCTGGCGATGGAAGTAGGCCACGACGTGCCGCTTGATGAGCACCCGATGCCAAACATCGTGCTGCGCGATCCCAACGAATGGAATCAGGTCAACACCGGCATGCAGATGGTCATGCACGATCCGCGCGGCATTGCGCGCGATGCCGCCAAGGGCGCGCAGTACCGCATCGCTGGCAAAAGCGGTACGGCGCAGGTGGTGGCGATCAAGCAGGGTGAGCGTTACAACCGTCTGAAGACGCTGGAGCGTAACCGTGACAACGCCTTGTTCGTCGGCTTCGCGCCAGCCGATCATCCGAAGATCGTGGTGTCGGTGACCATCGAGAACGGCGAAGCGGGCGGTCGAGTCGCGGGCCCTGTGGTCCGGGAAATTCTCGATGCCTGGCTGCTCGACAGCGAGGGCAAGCTCAAACCGCAATACGCAGTCCCTGCTAAGGCGCCGGGCAACCCGCACGCCTGAATTGTTTGCCAATGCAAACTGTCTGACCGAGCCCTGAACAGGGCTCAGGTTTTCTGAACTGTCGAGAATTCATCGGGTCGACCACAACAGGTGTAGCAGAGCGCTGCGCGCGTTTTACCGAATTCATTATTGCCTCGACAAGGAACCCCTAATGTCCAAGACCATCGCCGACCATCTTGCGCAAACCCTCGCAGCGGCAGGTGTTTCCCACATCTGGGGGGTGTCCGGTGACAGCCTCAACGGCCTGACCGACAGCCTGGAACGCACCGATTCGATTCGCTGGATGCACACCCGTCATGAAGAAGTCGCAGCCTTCGCCGCCGGTGCCCAGGCGGCATCCAGCGGCAAGCTGGCGGTCTGTGCAGGCAGCTGCGGACCGGGCAACCTGCACCTGATCAATGGCCTGTACGACTGCCATCGCAACCGCGTGCCGGTGCTGGCAATTGCTGCGCACATTCCTTCCTCGGAAATCGGCCTGGATTACTTTCAGGAAACCCACCCGCAGGAGCTGTTCAAGGAGTGCAGCCACTTCGTCGAACTGGTCAGCAACCCCGAGCAATTCCCCCGTGTGCTGGAACGTGCCATGCGCGCGGCGATCAGCCAGAAAGGTGTTGCCGTTATCGTCTTGCCCGGCGATGTAGCGCTCAGCGAATCCCCTGATGTAGCTGCGAAATGGATTGAGCCCACGCCGCCAGCTGTCGTCCCGGCAGACAACGACTTGCAGTCGATGGCCGACATGCTCAACGACTCGAAAGCCGTGACCTTGCTGTGCGGTGCAGGCTGTGCAGGTGCTCACGAGCAGATTCTTGCACTGGCCGATACGCTGGGCGCCCCCATTGTTCATGCCTTGCGTGGCAAGCAGCACGTTGAATACGACAACCCGTTCGACGTCGGCATGACCGGCCTGATCGGCTTCAGCTCCGGCTATCACGCCATGCTGTCCTGCGACACGCTGGTGATTCTCGGCAGCAGCTTCCCATATCGGAATTTCTACCCGGAAAAAGCCAACATCATCCAGATCGACCTCGACCCTACACAGTTGGGTCGCCGCACGCCGGTGGCGCTCGGTCTGGTCGGCGGGGTACGGGAAACCCTCGACGCATTGCAGCCAAAACTCAAGCCGCACGCCGACCGCCGCTTCCTCGACAAGGCCCTCAAGCACTACGCCAAGGCCCGTGAAGAGCTGGACGAACTGGCCACGCCTACGCCAGACGGCACGCCTATTCACCCGCAATACCTCACTCGATTGGTCGACGAGCAAGCGGACGCTGATGCAATCTTTACCGTCGATGTAGGCACGCCAACGCTGTGGGCCGCACGCTACCTGCACATGAACGGCAAGCGCAGTCTGCTCGGCTCGTTCAACCACGGCTCGATGGCCAACGCTTTGCCACAAGCTCTGGGGGCCAAGGCCGAACATCCGGATCGTCAGGTGGTGGCGTTGTGTGGCGATGGTGGCCTGTCGATGTTGTTGGGAGATCTGCTGAGCATCCGCCAACTGAACCTGCCGATCAAAATGGTGGTGTTCAACAACAGCTCGCTGGGCTTTGTCGACATGGAAATGAAAGCCAGTGGCTACGTGCCGCACGGTACCGACCTGCATGAAACCAATTTCGCCGGGATTGCCTTGGGCGCAGGCATTCTCAGCCTGCGTGTCGAGGATGCCGAAGAGTTGACTGCCGCCTTGCGCAAGGCGTTCGATCATCCCGGTCCGGTGCTGATCGACGTGGTCACTGCCAAGCAGGAGCTGGGCATCCCGCCGAAAATCAAGCTGGCCCAGGCCAAGGGCTTCAGCTTGTACATGATGCGCGCGATCATGAGCGGGCGGGGCAGTGAGGTGCTGGAGCTGGCGAAAACCAACCTGCGTTAATCAATTATAAAAACGTATGGGTTTAATAGAAAAAAAGTTGCAACTTCTCTCTATCGAGATTGTCATCGCTGTTACAGGTGACACTCTCGGTGTTTTATATTTATCTTCTCATCATGACCGCCCCAGGCGGCGGTCATTTCTTTGCGGATCCAAACTTCCCACGCCCTCTGCTTTATCAAGTTCGCTATTTGAATTAACAAATTCAAATAGTGGGTAAAGCTTCCCGGAAGGCAGCCGAGACAGTGATACGGAAACAAGGCCGGCTACGGCAGGCTGATAAGGAAGCTCCGAGCAAGG
>NZ_LJQT01000147.1:0-3344 GCF_001400515.1 Pseudomonas meliae
CGGAGCGTGGGGACGATAGTTATATCCCTATCACTCAAAACGGCTTGAACAACACCGCCTGACCCTCAGGTGAGGTGAATATCCCGTCGCCGTTGTGGCCGACTTTCGGCACGATTACCAGGCGCTGGTTCAGCCCTTCAGGATGGCGCTTCTTGAGGTAGTTGAAGTAGTTCTGGCCACGAATCAGGCGATATGCGCCTTGCGCTTCGGCGGCACAGGTCTTGTCCAGAGCAGGGTGGTTGCGATCGGTGTCCAGCTCGCCCATCAGGTAAGTGATGTCGCGCTTCACGTAATTCTTCTCGATGTCAGCCGGCTTTTCCTTTCCCGAATAGAACGGCATCTTGTTCAGACCGTATTTCCACTCGTCGAAATCAGGGCAGCTCTGCACCGTTACCGGTTCAGGCCGCTCTGCGTCGAAATAGGCATAGGACGACGGGTTGGCAATTACATAACGCAGCTTCACGCCTTCCCGCTGCAGCAGAGCATCTTCCTTGCCGCCGATCATCGCGTAGCGCTGCACCACCTGGGCACCACCGGAATGCCCGGCAATGACCACTTCTTTGAGATTCGGGAACAGCTTGCTGTCGCTCAGACGCTTGAGGATATGGTCCAGGACCAGAAACGAACTGACGGGCTTGGGATTGGTGGCGGTTGCGCCTTCCATCCAGCTGTTCTGGCGCCAGCGCAGAATCGACTCCGGCAGGTGATGCGCGACAATGTCCTTCTCATCCAGAAATTGCGGGGCGATCAGCAAGGTCTTGCTGCGCTCTTTGGATTGATTGGCGGCACGTTCGATGCTGCGCAGGTAGGTTTGCGCATTACGCAGGCGGCCGTGCAGCACGATCACCGCGCGCTCGATCTTCGGCTTGGGGTGTACCCATTCCTGGCTAAGCCCCAGTGTCGCCTCTGCACCATTGATGGCCAGGCGATCCGGACTGATAGACGTAACCGCTTGATCCTCGGCATGCGCCCCGAGGCTCGCGAAGGCAGTGCTCAACAACAGGACCAGAAGCGGTTTAATCATGTGTTCAGAGACTCTTGGCGGCGAATGTATCGCATTGATTGATTTGGCCTTGGGCAAAGCCTGCCTTGAACCAGCGTACACGCTGGGCAGACGTCCCATGAGTAAAGGAGTCCGGAGCGACTCGACCACTGCTTTGCTGTTGCAAGCGATCATCGCCGATAGCGTTGGCCGCATTCAATGCCTCTTCAATATCACCCGGCTCAAGCCAGTTCAAACGATTTTGTGCGTTGTACGCCCAAACACCTGCAAAGCAGTCCGCCTGAAGCTCCTGGCGGACCAGTAAACCGTTGGCACCTTCCATTTTTTGCCCGGCCTGACGAGCCTTGTCGACCTTGGCAGAAATGCCCAGCAGGGTCTGCACATGGTGCCCGACTTCGTGGGCAATCACGTAAGCCTGGGCGAAGTCTCCAGCGGCGGAAAAGCGTTGGGCCATTTCGCGGAAGAAGTCCATGTCCAGATAGACCTGCTGGTCAGCCGGGCAGTAGAACGGGCCGGTCGCCGAGGTGGCGCGACCGCAAGCCGAGTTGACCTGGCCGCTGAACAGCACCAGCGTCGGGTCCTTGTACTCGCGACCGTTCTGAGCGAACACGGCGCGCCAAGTGTCTTCGGTATCACCGAGGATGCTGCGCACGAATTCGGCTTGCTGGTCGTTGGCCGGTGGCGCCTGACGCGTTTGCGCGCTGGGTGGGGCGCTTTGCTCGGTGCCTTGCCCGGTCAGTTGCCCGAGAATCTGCATCGGGTCCTGACCGGTNNAGCAGGCCGATGGCAACGATGATCACAATGCCGCCCAGGCCCAGCCCCTTGCCACCGATGCGCATGCCGCCGCCGCCACTGCTGCCGCCATCACGCGCATCGACTACGTTGTCGCTACGTCGGCCTTTTTTCCAGAGCATGTCGGATCCCTCTTCTTTTCGTGCAATGAGTGTCGCTGCTGATACAGGTCTGCGCCAGTCTGGCGGTCCGGCCAGCGTGTGCAGGATGCGAGGGTATAGAGGTGCGAGAGAGCCGATTGGTTCGGGAAGTCCGTGTCTAGCTTTTCACGGGCTGCGCCTGCAACACGTCAGGCGGCGACGCATCGGCAAAACGGTCGACCTGCCGCAGCGATTTGAAGCCCGTCATCCACGCGCCGACCACGCCCAGTGTGCAGACGCCACCCATGATTGCCGCAGGTATGGCGCCGACCAGCGAGGCGCTGGTGCCTGCGCGAAACTCGCCCAGCTCATTGGATGAACCGATAAACAGCATGTTCACGGCATTGACCCGGCCGCGCATGTTGTCCGGCGTCGAAAACTGCACCAGCGCAGAGCGAATGAACACGCTGACCATGTCCGCCGCGCCCGCGACCAGCAGAGCCAGGCACGAAAGCCAGAACAGTGTCGACAGTGCGAACACCAGATTCGCTACGCCGAACAGGCCGACGGCAATAAACATGGTCATGCCGACGTTGCGCTGCAGCGGGCGCATGCTCAGGTAAATACCGACGCCCAGCTCGCCCAGGCTCATCGACGCACGCAGCATGCCCAGCCCTTGGGGGCCCAGATTCAGCACTTCATGGGCGTAAATCGGCAGCAGCCCCACCACGCCGCCGAGCAGCACGGCGAACAGGTCCAGCGAAATGGTGCCGAGGATGATCGGTCGCGAGCGGATGAAGGCAATTCCCGCGGTGAACCGGCCCCAGGCGCTGGAGCCAAGTTCCACTGGCTTGCCGGCAAAGGGCGTCGCTACAGGGGCCAGAAACAGGATGCCAGCTATGAATGCTGCCACGCAGACTGAATACGTCAGTTCTGCACCGCCCAGCCAATACAGATAGCCGCCGATCAGCGGGCCGCCAACGGTCGAACAGCGCATGATCACACTGTTGGTGGCAATGGCCGAAGGCAGTTGGTCACGCGGGACAATCTGTGGCAGCAGGCTTTGCAGGGCCGGGCCGGTGAAGGCGCGGGCGCAGCCGTAGAGCATCAGCGCGCCGTAGATCAGCCGCAGGTCTTGCAGTTTGAGGGCCGAAAACACAAACAGAATGGTGCCGCAGAATGCCTGCACGCCCCAACTGATCATCAGGATGACCTTGCGGTTGTAGCGGTCGATCAGGTCCCCGGCAGGCATCAACAGCAGCAACATGGGAATAAACTGAGCAAGGCCGACATACGCCAGTGCCATTGGCTCGCGGGTCATGTCATAGACCTGCCAGGCGACCACCACTGCCTGAATCTGCATGGCAAACACTGCCATCAGGCGCGAGAGGATAAAACTGACGAAACCGGGCTGGCTGGACAACTTGACCGGGGCAGGAGGGGCGGAAGACTCAGAGCTCAAGAAAGGG
>NZ_LJQT01000147.1:3354-3489 GCF_001400515.1 Pseudomonas meliae
GAAGCGGCTAATTCACGTTTTCGGTTTATACCTTAGCGTATCGATAGGAAGCTAATAAATATTCTGACAGTTTCGCCGTGACGGGTATGAAAGAATCTGCGCCGCGCCGCATGTACAGGATAGGACGCGGAGCGT
>NZ_LJQT01000202.1:0-12613 GCF_001400515.1 Pseudomonas meliae
GCCGTGCAGCGGGGTTTCGACCGCCACGTCGTACACGCGAGAGGTGAGGATTTTCTTGACGTACTGTTCAAGCATCGGGGTGGCATCACTGACGAAGCGGGCAAGGTCGGGAAGTCTACTCTGCGCACCGAAAGACGACCATACGAATGACAGGGCTTTGCGGCGCAGTCGCCGCTATAATGCGGACCTTTTTTACATACCCCCTCTTTTTACCTACATCAGGCACCGTGGAGCCCGCATGACCCAGGATCAACTCAAACAGGCAGTCGCCCAGGCAGCTGTCGACTTCATCCTTCCGAAGCTCGATGACAAAAGCATTGTGGGCGTCGGCACCGGCTCCACGGCCAATTGCTTTATTGATGCGCTGGCTAAACACAAGGCGGCATTCGATGGCGCAGTCGCCAGCTCGGAAGCTACCGCCGCGCGCCTCAAGGGCCATGGCATTCCGGTGTATGAGCTGAACACGGTCAGCGATCTGGAGTTCTATGTCGACGGAGCCGACGAAAGCGACGAGCACCTGAACCTGATCAAGGGCGGCGGCGCGGCACTGACTCGCGAGAAAATCGTNNGCGGCCGTGGCCAAGACCTTCATCTGCATCGCCGACGGCAGCAAGCTGGTGCCGGTGCTGGGCGCGTTCCCGCTGCCGGTCGAAGTCATTCCGATGGCCCGCAGCCACGTTGCGCGACAACTGGTGAAACTGGGCGGCGACCCTGTTTATCGCGAAGGTGTTCTAACCGACAACGGCAATATCATCATTGATGTGCACAACATGAGCATCACCAATCCGGTGGAGCTGGAAGCACAGATCAACGCCATCGTCGGCGTGGTCACCAATGGCCTGTTCGCCGCCCGTCCGGCCGACCTGTTGCTGCTGGGCACCACCGAAGGCGTGAAAACCCTGACGCGCTGATAAAACCGGTCGTGCCCACGCAAGGTGGGCATGCCCCTCACAGGCTCAAGGCTTGCGGAACACGTAAAACAGGTTCGGCTCGCTCACCAGATACAGCGTCCCTTCTGCGTCCATAGCCATCCCTTCAGCCTGCGGCACGTCCTTGCTCAGCCCCATCGCCCCTTTTGCCAGCGAGCCGCTGCCAATCGGATGACCGCTGGTGTCGAGTTCAAGAATGCGCTTCGACTCATCGGACAAGGCCAGCAAATGGCCGCTGGTTTCATCGAATTGCAGGCTGGAAAGGTCACGAACCGACAGTCGGCCATCGCGCTTGCTGTTGGAGATGACCTGCAGATTGCCGGGAGCCTCGGAGTTGGTTCTGGGAAAGCCGCGCACTTCGATGATCTGCACCGGATCACGCTCGCGGGCGACAAACAGGCGCTTGCCGACCGAATCATAGGCCAGCCCTTCATAGCCCTTGTTGCCACTGGCGGTGATGCCCAGCGTCAATTGTTCTGCCTGGGTGGCGTCCAGACTTTTGGTGTTGTCATCGACGTGAATCTGAATCAGCCGGAGCCGGCGCTCATCGCTGATCACATAAGTGCCCGGGCTGATGTATTCGACAGCCTCGGCATCACCGAACCCGACCAGCGGAATGCGCCGCAGCACACGACCGTCCAGGCTCAGCTCGACCAGTTCGGGGGTCTGGTTGGTCACCGTAAACAGGCTCTTGCGGTCCGGGTCGTAGCTCAGGCCCGAGACATCATCCTGCAGCCCGTCGATCACCTGTGCTTCGGTGACGACGCGGTACTGATCCAGGCCAATGGACTGAAGCGAGTCGGACTGCCAGAACACCTGCCAGTCGAACAGGGCACTTTCAACATAGCGGTATCGCTGATTGGCGATCACGAACACAACGATCAGGGGTACAAGGGCCAGAAGCAGGACTAAAGAGCAAGTAGAGCGACGCATGAAGGGTGACTCGAACAGATTGAGCGGACGGGATTGATACCATGCCATCCTGAAAGCAAGCTTAATGGCATGGTGCTATATTTTTGCCGATTGTGTATCGGCGACCTGTGTAGTTGCCGTCCTGGCTCAGTGCTTGTGAAGCGCCCGGTGAAACGAATAGAACAGGTTCGGTTCGCTGACCATGTACAGCGTACCGGCCTCATCAAGGGCCACGCCTTCTGCGCGCGGAATTGTGTCCTTCAAACCGTTCATGCCGCCCAGCAGGGTCATGAAGCTTACCTGCTCGCCTTGCTCGTCGACTTCTAGCAACAAGTGCGAATCGGCAGACAGCGCGAGCATGTGGCCGGTGCGCGGGTCGATGCTCAATGACGACAGATTGCGCATGTCCAGCGAGCGACTCGACAGCGGTTGCTTGTCGCCTTTCAGCACGTCACTGCCATCACTTTTCCAGGTGTACAGCGCGGGAGGTCGCTCCTCGCCCAGTATCAGCTGCTGACGCTGCGGGTCCCAGGCGATACCTTCGAAGCCCTTGTTCTGGTTGGCAGACTTGCCCAGTTCGTACTGGGGGAAATCCGCGATGTTCAGGGTGGTGGTGTCGGCGTTCACTTTAACGATGGTCAACTTGTGTTGGCGCTCATCAGTGATCGCAATCAGGCCATCGTTCATGACGGCAACACCTTCCGGATTGCTCCAGCCCACCAGCGGGATCTTGCGCAGTACATCGCCCGTGAGCGTCAGCTCCACCAGAAACGCATTTTTGCCCATGACCGCAAACAGCGTTTTGGTCACCGGGTTATAGGACAGGTCCGACGCCTCGTCCTTTTCCATGCCCGGCAGCACCTTTGCGTCGATATCCACATGGTAGTCCGGCAGCCAGATACTGGCGTGACGACCTGCCTTGCTCTCGAACCGCTCCTGAAACCAGAGCAGCGCGCGATCATCCCAATGCATGATGAAGGCCAGCCCATAGCCCAGCAAGACAACCACTAACAACCACGAGTACCAGCGCATGTTGCGTAAGTAAGCGAAGCGTTTTTTGTTACGAGGCGGCGTTGCGGCAGTACTGGCCATTCATGTGTTCCTGAGCAAATGAGACTTCATGACGACGTGGTGCCCTTGCAGGGACGGCCGGATTATCCAGAACAGGTGTGAAAAAAACGCAAAATCGGCTGAACTATCAGTCACTCCACAAACAAAAGCCACCCGGGAGTGATCCCGCGTGGCTTTGGGTGCAGCCTGAAGATGCTGTCGGGTTACCTGACGACGCTCTCGAACGGCGTCTGCCCGACCAGTTCCAGCGCGATCTGGTCGCCGGCTTCGAACGGCCCGACACCGGCAGGCGTGCCGGTCATGATCAGGTCACCGGCCTGCAGCGAGAAGTTGGCTGCCATGTGCTGGATCATCGGCACGATCGGGTTGAGCATCATGTTGCTGTTGCCGTCTTGAACCACCTTGCCATTGAGGGTCAGGCGGATACCGATGTCCTCCAGATCTGGGAAGGTCTCGGCGGGCACGAACGGCGGAATCACCGCAGCGCCGTCGAAACACTTGGCCAGCTCCCATGGAAGGCCTTTCTCACGCAGACGCGACTGCACGTCACGCAGGGTCAGGTCCAGGCCGGGCGCAAAGCCGCTGATCGCGTCCAGCACTTCTTCGCGCGAAGGGTTCTTGCTCAGGGGCTTGCCGATCAACACCACGATCTCTGCTTCGTAATGCACCGAGCCGCGGTCTGCCGGGATAGTGAAGCCACCCTCCAGCGCAACCACCGCGCTGCCGGGTTTCATGAACAGCAGTGGCTCGGTAGGCACCGCGTTGCCCAGTTCCTTGGCGTGTTCGGCGTAGTTACGCCCGATGCAGACCACTTTACCCAGCGGGAAGTGAATGTTGGTGCCATCGACATATTTGTGCTGGTAGCTCATGACGTCTCCTGAGGCTGTAAGAGGTAGCCTGCTTATTGTTGCGACGGATCAAAAGGTTGCGACGGATCAAACGGCGAAGATTTTGCCGGGATTCATGATCCCGTTGGGATCGAACACCGCTTTCAACGCCTTCATGTATTCGATTTCGATCGGCGAGCGACTGTACGTTAAATAGTCACGTTTGGTCATCCCGACACCATGCTCGGCCGAAATCGAGCCGTTGTACTTTTCGACAGTCTCGAATACCCACTTGTTGACCCGGGCACATTTGACGAAGAACTCGTTCTTGTCGAGGCCTTCGGGCTTGAGGATGTTCAGGTGCAGGTTGCCGTCGCCAATGTGGCCGTACCAAAGCACTTCGAAGTCTGGGTAGTGTTCGGCAACGATCGCGTCGATTTCAGCCAGAAACTCCGGCACTTTCGAGACAGTGACCGAGATATCGTTTTTGTACGGTGTGAAGTGCGAGATGGTTTCGGAGATGTACTCGCGTAGCTTCCACAGGTTGCGTAATTGCTGTTCGCTCTGGCTCATCACGCCGTCCAGCACCCAACCCTGCTCGACGCAGTGCTCGAAGGTCGCCAGGGCCTGATCGGCCAGGTCGTCGGTGGTCGCTTCGAACTCCAGCAACACATAGAACGGGCATGGCGTGTCGAAAGGCGACGGCACATCACCGCGCGCCATGACCCGGGCGAAGGATTTGTCCGAGAAGAATTCGAAGGCGGTCAGGTCGAGCTTGCCGTGAAAGGCATGCAGCACCGGCATGATCGAGTTGAAGTCCGAGGTGCCCAGCACCATCGCTGTGAGGTTCTTCGGCGCACGGTCCAGGCGCATGGTCGCTTCGACGACAAAGCCCAGCGTACCTTCGGCACCGATGAACAACTGGCGCAAATCGTAGCCGGTGGCGTTCTTGATCAGGTCCTTGTTCAGCTCCAGCAGGTCGCCCTTGCCGGTGACCACCTTGAGGCCCGCGACCCAATTGCGCGTCATGCCGTAGCGAATGACCTTGATACCGCCCGCATTGGTGCCGATATTGCCGCCGATCTGGCTGGAGCCCGAAGAAGCGAAGTCGACCGGATAATAAAGGCCGCTCTCTTCAGCCAGCGCCTGTAATTGCCGGGTGATCACGCCAGGCTGACAGACCGCCGTCCGGTCGGTGAGATTCAGATCCAGCACCTGATTCATGTAATCGAACGAGACGACCACTTCACCGTTGGCAGCCACCGCGGCCGCCGAAAGCCCGGTTCGTCCACCCGAAGGCACCAGCGCCACGAGCCGCTCATTGGCCCAGCGTACGATGGCCTGCACCTGTTCGGTGGTCTTGGGGAATACGATGGCCAGTGGCGCAGGAGTGAACTGCTTGGTCCAGTCCTTGCCGTAAGTTTCCAGAGAACCGGCATCGGTGAGTACCTTGCCGGGGTCAACCAGGGTCTGCAGCTCATCAATCAAAACGCGATCGGTCATTGAATCAACCCTCGAACGATTCATGGGCATCCTGAGAACGGTTCACGTTCGGGATGAGGTTTCGCGGGGCTCATATGCTAGCATACGCCCCCCGTGAGTCGTGCCCAGAGCCGAACCGGGCACCCCCTGCCAATTTTCTTCGGGACACAGGTTTACGCAGATGAGCAAGACTTCCCTCGACAAGAGCAAGATCAAGTTCCTTCTTCTCGAAGGCGTCCATCAGTCCGCTGTCGACGTCCTCAAGGCAGCCGGCTACACCAGCATCGAGTACCACACCAAGTCTCTGCCGGAAGCCGAACTGAAAGAAAAGATCGCTGACGCACACTTCATCGGTATCCGCTCCCGCACTCAGTTGACCGAAGAGCTGTTCGATTGCGCCAAGAAACTGGTTGCCGTCGGCTGCTTCTGCATCGGCACCAACCAGGTTGACCTCAATGCAGCGCGTGAGCGCGGTATTGCAGTGTTCAATGCGCCCTACTCCAACACCCGCTCGGTAGCAGAACTGGTGCTGGCCGAGGCGATCCTGCTGCTGCGCGGTATCCCTGAGAAGAACGCTTCATGCCACCGTGGCGGCTGGATCAAAAGCGCGGCCAACTCGTTCGAAATCCGTGGCAAGAAGCTCGGCATCATTGGCTATGGCTCGATTGGTACGCAGTTGTCGGTGCTGGCCGAAGGCCTGGGCATGCAGGTGTACTTCTACGACACGCTGACCAAGCTGCCACTGGGCAACGCGACTCAGGTGTCCAGCCTGAACGAGCTGCTGGGCATGTCCGATATCGTTACCCTGCACGTGCCGGAAACCTCGGAAACCCAGTGGATGATCGGCGAAAAAGAAATTCGCGCGATGAAAAAGGGCAGCATCCTGATCAACGCGGCTCGCGGCACAGTCGTTGAGCTGGACGCCCTGGCCGACGCGATCAAGGACAAGCACCTGATCGGCGCTGCAATCGACGTGTTCCCGGTCGAGCCACGCTCGAACGACGACATCTTCGAAAGCCCGCTGCGTGGCCTGGACAACGTGATCCTGACCCCGCACATCGGCGGTTCCACTGCCGAAGCGCAGGCCAACATCGGTCTGGAAGTCGCAGAAAAGCTGGTCAAGTACAGCGACAACGGTACGTCGGTATCGTCGGTCAACTTCCCGGAAGTGGCCTTGCCTGCTCACCCTGGCAAGCATCGCCTGCTGCACATCCACGAGAACATCCCGGGCGTGCTCAGCGAGATCAACAAGGTCTTCGCCGAGAACGGCATCAACATCTCCGGTCAGTTCCTGCAGACCAACGAGAAAGTCGGTTACGTGGTCATCGACGTCGACGCCGAGTACTCCGACCTTGCCCAGGCTAAGCTGCAACAGATCAAAGGCACCATCCGCAGCCGCGTTTTGTTCTGACCCGAGCGCCGTGCCCACCCCGTGTGGGCACGATCAGTGTTCTTCCGGGCACCTATCGTTCCTCACGCTCCAGCGTGGGAATGCCGTTCGTGACGCTCTGCGTCATACAAGCACTGACAGCCCTACTTCACATTGATCGTGATCTTCTTCGACTCGACCGACGGGTTCAGTGGCATGTGGCCTTTGTCGCCCATCAGCAATTGCAATGTGTGCTGACCAGGCGGCAGGTTGATTTCGGTTTCGGTCTGGCCCTTGCCGAAGTGACGGATGTTGTCACTGACCGGCAGCGGCGCATCCATCGCTGGCTGGTCGTTCACATCGATCAGCAGGTGATGGTGACCGGTATCGGGAACATCCACACCCGCAGGTGCGACGCCCATGCCTTTGAGACCGAATTGCACCTTGAACGGTGAGGTCACGGTTTCACCGTCCTTGGGCGAGATGATGTACACCTCGGCGCCTTCAGGGGATGCAGTGCGTGGCATATCGGCGGCGCTGACCAGCATGGATGCGCTGAGCAACAGGCCCGCGACCATCGTTCCAGAAAATAAGGATTTCATGATTGCTCCGGTTGCAGTTGACGTAAGTCGACCCTCACACAACAAATCTGTCGGTTCAGGAGTGCTCAAGATAGACCGCAGCCGGGCTCAATGGCTCACTGCATTGATGAAACAGTTTTCATGAACAGGCAACAGGTCACTGAAACAGCTCGTTACCGCGGCGCCTGAACCAGCCCGTCAGTGACAGTCGATCACGGCTGGCAGGCATGACTTCATGGGGAATATCACCGGACAGAAAAACCACCAGGCAACCGCCTGTAGGCTGGACGTCGTAAGCCACATCGTCCTTGAGGTACATGCGCAACTGGCCGCCATGCTCGGGCAGCCAGGCATTGTTGAGGTAAAGCACCGCCGACACCATGCGCTTGTCATCATCGCGAAAGCGATCCACATGCCTGAGGTAGCGGGCACCCGGTGGATACAGCGCAAAATGGCTTTCGTAGTCCTCCAGCCCCAGGAAAAGGCCGCGATTGAGCGCCTGACGCAGGCTTTCCATCAATTCCAGATAGCTGTCGCAACACTGCACCTGCCCCGCTTCAAGCCACTGAATGCGGTCACCACGAATGCCTTCGCGTATTTCCTGCGCTGCGCCCTTGCCAATAGCGGCAGGCTCGAGCTCGCCTTCGGCAGCACGTTTTCGGCACTCTTGCTCAAGTTCAAGAGTCAGAGCTTCGGGCAGGAAAATATTCTGCTGCGACCAGCCGTTGGCGGCCAGGTCGTCGACGATTCGCAACAGCAGTGGGTGGTCAGAGGGTATGCGCATGGCGTGCATAGTATCGATAAGCCATGAAATCCGACAGAGGCGTATACATGTGGTATCACACGCGTGAGATTTCACTCGCCGACGGCACTCATAACTCGACAAATCCACGCTAACACCCGGAGAATAGCGGCCTGCCGACAGGAGTCCCCAATGCGTCGTTTGTTTGTTTTGCTGTTGATGTTCTGCACCTCCCCTGCCTGGGCAGACAGCTACGATCAGTTGTACAAGGCCGCAGGCTGGCCGGAACAGCGCGCGCATTTCAACGATGCTCTCAAGGCTGCCCAACAGCGCTACAGCAACAACCTGCCGCCTGCGGTTTATCAAGCGCTGGTCAATAACAGCAATCAGCGTTTTTCCCCCCAGGCCATGGACCAGCGCGCGTCCAGGCGCCTGCGTGAAAGCCTCAAGGACCCCACACCGTCGCTGCAATTTTTTCAGTCGCCGCTGGGTCGCAAGATCGTCAACGCCGAACTGACCGCAACCCGCGCCGACCAACTGGCCAAGCACGCGCAAGGGCTGCCGCATATCGAAGCGGATGCAACGCGTCAGTTGTTGATCGGCCATCTGGCCCAGGCACTGCCGGCCAGAGAGGCCGGCGCGGAAGTCAGCCTTGCCATCGCAGGCGTTGCCGCCGACAGCCTGAGCCAGATGATTCCCGGCCTGCTCGGTGGAGGCCAGGCGCAGGGCATGCTCGAAGGCCAGCGCGAGCGCCTGATGGCGCGGATCAGCGCCGACCTGAACAACACGCTGCTGTATGTGTACCGCGACCTGTCCGACCCTGAACTTGAAGAGTTCTCGACCTTCGCCGAGTCGCCGGAAGGCAAAGCCTATTATCAGGCCGCACTGGCTGCGATTCGCGCCGGTCTGGCAGTCGGGCAGAGTGCGTCGAGCCTGAATCCCTGATCGGTACCGACGGCTTAGCGCAAACGCCCTTCCAGAAAATCAAAGTACCTTGCCCGTAACTCCGGCGATTCATTGGCCAGATGATGCCGGGCGTGCCCCAGCATCAGGATCTGCGGCTGGCTGAACTTGCCTTTCAGAACCGTGAGGTTGTGAGACCAGTCGACCGTCAGGTCCGCCTCGCCCTGAATGATCAACGGGCTGCGCAGGCTCCGCGGCGCGCGCTCAATACGCACAATCCATTGCGACAACGCGCCGACCCAGGCAGTGGGCAGGCGACGCGGCTGCAAAGGGTCCGCCAGGAGAAAAGGCAGGAACGCAGGCGCATTGGAGTTTTCGGTGAAACGCCGGGCAATGCCGTTTACGAACGGTTTGAGCAGGTGATAACTCAACCGCGACCATCCCCAGGCCCTTGGCCTGACCAGCGGTGCCAGCAGGATTACCTCACCTTGCGCAGGCGTGTCGTGCTCCTGATGGAGCAGGTGATCGGTAACGATGGCACCGCCCATGCTTTGTCCGCACAGGTGCCAGGGATGTGGCAGCCCAAGGCCTTCGGCTTCAGACAGCAGACGTTGCAACACCAGTTGGTATTCGGCGAAGTCATTGATACAGGCGCGACTGCCGCTCGACAGACCATGCCCCGGCAGGTCGCAGGCGATCACGGCAAAGCCTTGCTCCAGAGCCCACTCGATCACATGCCGGTACAGGCCCATGTGGTCATAGAAGCCGTGAAACAGAAACAGCGTGGCGACCGGATTGTCAGGCAGCCAGACCTGCCCGACCACCTCATAGCCCGCCACATCGAGGCGCCCCAGCCAGCTGCGTATGACGTTTTCGCCACACAGTCCGGCAAGACCGTAGAAGCGCTGATAGGCCAGTCCCTCCATGGAAAGCGAATCAATAACGCTCAGCGGCAGCAGGCTGGCACGCAGGTTATCGGGGTCGAACGTGACGGACATGTGGTTTCCAGATTTCAACAAATGACTCGTAAACTTGTGTAACGATATTCTTCTGTCTGCCCCGGCATGGCAAGCTAAGCGGCTGTAATCGCAGACATCTGTCATTGAACGTGCACATTGCTGTCTGCACACTGGGCGATGCTCGCGAGCTCACCTGCCCGAATTCGCCCTGAAGCCGTTTCGAACGGGCTCTTGTGTCGGGTTTCATCGAATCAACCGCGTCACAACGATAGTCTTAATTCCCGCCTACGCCATTTACAGAGAAACCGGATGAAACGCAGCCTCTTCATTCTAGCCATCATCTTCGCCCTGCTTGCGGGTGGCGCGGGCTGGTACGTAAATAGCAAACTGCCGGTACGTGACGGCGAGATCGCCATGAGCCGTCTTCAGGCCCCCGTCACCCTGCGCTACGACGAGCGTGGCGTGCCGCACATCCGCGCCGAGAGCGAAGCCGACCTTTACCGCGCGCTCGGCTATGCCCATGCTCAGGACCGGCTGTTCCAGATGGAAATGCTGCGGCGTCTCGCGCGTGGCGAACTGGCGGAGATACTCGGGCCGAACCTGGTCGAGACCGACAAACTGTTTCGCACACTGCGTATTCGCGAGCATGCCGACGCGTATGTTGCACGCCAGGACAAGAACACCCCGACCTGGAAAGCGCTGGAAGCCTACATCGACGGCGTCAATCAGTATCAGGACACCCACGCACGACCGATGGAGTTCGACGCGCTGGGTATTCCCAAGCGGCGCTTCACTACCGAAGACACCGTGAGCATCGGTGGCTATCTGGCGTACAGCTTTGCGGCAGCATTCAGAACCGAACCATTGCTGACGTATGTGCGCGATCAACTGGGCCCGCAGTATTTGAAAGTGTTTGATCTGGACTGGCATCCGGACGGCATGCTCGGTTCTAAACCGGCATTGGCCAGCGCCGACTGGAAAGGCCTGGCGCAGTTGGCCCAGCTGAGCCACAAAGCGCTGGAAGGCGCAGGTCTGCCGCAGTTCGAGGGCAGCAACGCCTGGGTGATTTCCGGCAGCCGTACGCAAAGCGGCAAACCGATACTGGCGGGCGACCCGCACATCCGTTTCTCGGTGCCTTCGGTATGGTACGAAGCACAGCTTTCTGCGCCGGGTTTTGAGCTGTACGGACACTTTCCGGGGCTCAATCCGTTCGCGTTTCTGGGCCACAACATGGATTTCGGCTGGAGCCTGACCATGTTCCAGAACGATGACGTGGACCTGATCGCCGAGAAGACCAATCCTGATAACCCCAATCAGGTCTGGTATCACGGGCAATGGGTGGACATGAAGCGTACCGAGCAGCAGATCACCGTCAAGGGCCAGGCCCCGGTCACACTGACGCTGCTCGAATCGCCGCACGGACCGATCGTCAACAATTTGATGGGCAAGAACGCCGGCCAGACGCCAATCGCGATGTGGTGGTCATTTCTGGTGTCCGCCAACCCGGTGCTGGATGGTTTCTACGAGGCCAACCGCGCCGACACGTTGGATAAAATGCGCAGCGCCGCCGAGAAGATCCAGTCGCCGGGCCTCAACATTGTCTGGGCCAATGCCAAAGGTGATATCGGTTGGTGGGCTGCGGCGCAACTGCCGATTCGTCCGCAAGGCGTCAACCCGAGCTTCATTCTGGACGGCAGCACGGCACAGGCCGATAAGCTCGGCTTTTACCCGTTCAGCGCCAACCCGCACGAAGAAAACCCGGCGCGTGGCTACATCGTGTCCGCCAACTTCCAGCCGCTGTCGCCGACCGGCATGCAGATTCCGGGTTACTACAACCCGGCCGAGCGCGGTCAGGAGCTGAACCGGCAACTGAGCGACTCCACCATCAAGTGGGACCTGGCCGCCAGCAAGGCGCTGCAACTGGGCACGCAGACCGATTACGCACCGAGCATTCTCAAACCGCTGATTCCGGTACTGCGCAGCGTTGTCAGCGACCCGGACGAAATCGCCCTCGTGGAGCGGCTGGCCAGCTGGAAAGGCGATTACCCCGTTGATTCGGTGGGTGCCACACTGTTCAACCAGTTCCTGTTCGACCTGACGGAAGAAACATTCCACGACGAACTGGGCGATACGATGTTCGAAACGCTGCTGTCGACCCGCGTACTGGACGCCGCCCTGCCGCGTCTGGCCGCCGATGCCGATTCGCCGTGGTGGAACAATCGCAATTCACCCCATGAAGAAAGCCGCGCCAATACCGTCAAGGTAGCCTGGCGAGCCAGCGTGTCGCACTTGCGGTCGCTGTACGGCACCAACCCGGATGAATGGGTGTGGGGCAAGGCACACACCCTTACTCAGGGTCACCCGATGGGGTCGCAAAAGCCGCTGGATATGATCTTCAACGTTGGTCCGTATGCAGCGCCGGGCACCCATGAAGTGCCGAACAACCTGTCATCCAGCATCCGCCCTGCCCCGTGGCCTGTCGGCTACGGCCCTTCGACCCGCCGCCTCATCGACTTCGCCGACCCGGCGCACAGCCTGGGGATAAATCCGGTGGGACAAAGCGGCGTGCCGTTCGACAAGCATTATTCGGATCAGGCCAAGGCGTTTGTGAGTGGCGAGTACGTGCCACAGCGCTTTAGCGAGAAAGACGTGGCAGAGCATACGGAAGGGGTTTTACGGTTAGTGCCGAGGGAATAGCCGAGCCCGGAAATGAGGCTTCTCGTGGGAGCGAGCTTGCTCGCGAACTGTCGGGAACCGACAGTGAAACCTTCACGCACGGTACATCAGGCACAACCGGGGTTGACTATCGTTCCAATGCTCCGCGTTGGCATGCCTTTC
>NZ_LJQT01000119.1:0-10716 GCF_001400515.1 Pseudomonas meliae
GTTCTTGACGCTCCGCGTCATCTTTTTGCACCGCTAAAGGCACATGAAAAATCCTTCACTTTGCCGCAACCAAGCTGCAAGCCTCGCCATGCAAGGGCTGTAGGCAAACGACCATTTTTTGCTCACTCGGGAACCTGAACAGGCTATTTACTTAGGCAGCTAACAAATTCTATAAAAGAGTCCTGCGACACATCGCCGCAGTATCCAGAGGCCTAACCATTCAGGCCATCAAAGTCAGGAGCTTACTACTATGACTGTCAGAGTTACTGAACGCGACGACGCCCACCTCTCTCACGAAGCCGTTGCCGACGGCATCCAGATCTGGGACGTGCATCAACAGGACCAACTTGTCGGTATGTTCCACGTAGAGTCCGATGCTCTACGCTACAAGGAAGAGCTGGAAGCACTGGAAAGCCAGGGCAACCACTAAGCGACTTCCCTGAACCGCAACCACCCAGAACAATAAACGACAAAACCCGCTGAATGCGGGTTTTGTTTTGACCGGTCAGCGCGTTACCACATCAGGTCGTCAGGCACCTGATACGCAGCGTACGGATCGTCGGCATCCGGCGCTTCGGTCGGGGTGTTGAGCAACACGATACGGCGCGGGTCGCGCTCCTGGATCTTCAGCGCAGCCTCACGCGGAATGATCTCGTAACCGCCACCGTGGTGAACGATGGCCAGCGAACCGCTGCTGAGCTTGTTGCGCACCAGCGCGTTGACCGAGATCCGCTTGACCTTCTTATCGTCAACGAAGTTGTAGTAATCCTCGGTAATCAGCTTGGGCAGACGCGACACCTCGATCAGTTGCTTGACCTGAGCAGCACGGGCCTTCTGCTCGACCTTCTCCTGCTGCTGACGGTTCAGCTCCTGGTCACGCTTGGCCTTCTCGGCCATGGCTTCCTGAGCCGCGCGCTTTTGCGAGTCGTCGGCCTGGGCCTGACCCTTGTGCACCAGACGCTGCTCTTTCTGCTTTTCTTTGCCGACCTGCTTGGCCTGCTTTTGGTTGACCAGACCTGCCTTGAGCAACTGATCGCGAAGGGAAAGGCTCATTGTCTACTCACTTATACCGTTACCGCACACTCAGCCGCAGCCGGGCGTGCTCTTTTCCTGACGTTTGGCTTCACCCCACAATGCGTCCATTTCTTCGAGCGTGCACGATTCGATAGGACGCTGGATGTGGCGCAATGCCTGTTCAATGAATCGGAAGCGTCTGTCGAACTTGCTATTAGCCGAGCGTAGCGCAGTTTCCGGGTCGACTTTAAGGTGCCGGGCCAGGTTGACGACACTGAACAGCAAATCGCCGACTTCCTCGGCAATGCCTTCGGCGTCATTGTCGACCATGGCTTCAAGAATTTCATCGAGTTCTTCACGCACCTTGTCGACCACCGGCAACGCTGCAGGCCAGTCGAAGCCGACCTGCGAAGCACGCTTCTGCAGTTTGGCGGCACGACTCAACGCAGGCAAGGCCACCGGCACGTCGTCGAGCAGCGACAACTGCTCGGGGGTGCCAGACTTTTCGGCACGTTCCTCGGCCTTGATCTCGTCCCAGCGCTGGTTAACCTGCTCGTCGGTCAGGCACGGCGTTTCTGCCGGCGCGTACAACTCGCCGGTCGGAAACACGTGCGGATGGCGACGCAGCAACTTGCGGGTAATACCGTCGATGACGTCGTCGAATTCAAACCGGCCTTCTTCCTTGGCCAACTGAGCATAGAAGACCACCTGAAACAGCAGGTCTCCCAGCTCGCCCTTCAGATGGTCGAGGTCGCCCTGCTCGATGGCATCGGCCACTTCGTAGGCTTCTTCCAGCGTATGCGGCACGATGCTGGCGTAGGTCTGCTTCAGGTCCCACGGGCAACCAGACTGCGGATCACGCAGCCGGGCCATGAGGTGCAGCAGGTCTTGAACTGTATACATGGGGCTCCCTGTGAGCGCAGGCAACGCTTATGGCGTCCTGTTCCTGCGTGTTTCGATAATGTTCGGCAGCTGGGAAATGCGCCCCAACAACCGCCCCAGTGCGTCCAGGCCCGGAATCTCGATGGTCAGCGACATGAGCGCTGTGTTGTCTTCCTTGTTCGAGCGGGTGTTGACCGCCAGTACGTTGATACGCTCGTTGAGCAGCACTTGGGTGACGTCACGCAGCAGGCCGGAACGGTCGTAGGCGCGAATGATGATGTCCACCGGATACGTGAGCACCGGCACCGGCCCCCAGCTGACCTGAATGATCCGCTCGGGCTCGCGGCCACCCAGTTGCAGCACCGAAGCGCAATCCTGACGGTGAATGCTGACGCCACGGCCCTGGGTGATGTAACCGACAATCGCATCGCCCGGCAGCGGCTGGCAGCAACCGGCCATCTGTGTCATCAGGTTGCCAACGCCCTGAATCTGAATATCGCCACGCTTGCCAGGCTTGTAGCCCGTAGCTTTGCGCGGGATCAGTTCCAGCTGTTCATTGACGCGATCAGGTTCAACCTGCTGCTGAGCCAGATTGACCAGTTGCGCCAGACGCAGATCACCCGCGCCCAAGGCGGCAAACATGTCGTCGGCGGTCTTGTGGTTGGCCTTGTCCGCCAGCTTGTCGAAGTCGACCTGCGGCAATGCCAGGCGCGCCAGTTCGCGTTCGATAAGGGTTTTACCGGCCGCAACGTTCTGGTCGCGGGCCTGCAATTTGAACCAGTGAACAATCTTGGCGCGCGCCCGCGAGGTCGTGATGTAACCGAGGTTGGAGTTCAGCCAGTCACGGCTCGGCGTGCCGTGCTTGCTGGTGATGATCTCGACCTGCTCGCCGGTCTGCAGGCTGTAGTTGAGCGGTACGATGCGGCCGTTGATCTTCGCACCACGGCAGTTATGGCCGATTTCGGTGTGCACCCGATAGGCAAAGTCCAGCGGTGTTGCGCCCTTGGGCAGGTCGATGGCGTGGCCGTCAGGGGTGAAGACGTAGACCCGGTCAGGCTCGATATCAACCCGCAGCTGATCTGCCAGGCCACCAATGTCACCCAGCTCTTCATGCCACTCAAGTACCTGACGCAGCCAGGAAATTTTCTCTTCGTAATGATTGGAGCCAGATTTGACGTCAGTGCCTTTATAGCGCCAGTGCGCGCAAACGCCCAGTTCGGCCTCTTCGTGCATGGCGTGGGTGCGTATCTGCACTTCCAGGACCTTGCCTTCCGGCCCGATGACCGCTGTGTGCAGCGAGCGATAGCCATTTTCCTTGGGGTTGGCGATGTAATCGTCGAACTCTTTGGGAATATGCCGCCACAAGGTGTGCACAATGCCCAGCGCGGTATAGCAATCGCGCATTTCCGGGACCAGTACACGCAACGCGCGCACGTCATAGATCTGGCTGAATGCCAGGCCTTTGCGCTGCATTTTGCGCCAGATGGAATAGATATGTTTGGCTCGGCCACTGATGTCAGCCGTCACGCCGGTGGCTTGCAGTTCGTTGTCGAGCTGGGACATGACATCGCTGATGAAGCGCTCGCGGTCCAGCCGGCGCTCATGCAGCAGCTTGGCGATCTGCTTGTACTGATCAGGCTCCAGGTAGCGGAAAGAAAGGTCTTCCAGCTCCCACTTGATATGCCCGATACCCAGACGATGGGCCAGCGGCGCGTAGATGTCGAAGACTTCCCGGGCCACACGGTTGCGTTTCTCGTCGTCGGCGTTCTTTACCGCACGAATCGCGCAAGTGCGCTCGGCCAGCTTGATCAGCGCAACGCGAACGTCGTCGACCATCGCCACGAGCATCTTGCGCAGGTTTTCGACCTGCGCCTGACTGCCTAGCACCAGAGATTGACGAGGGCTGAGACTGGCGCTGATCGCGGCCATGCGCAGCACGCCGTCGATCAGTTTGGCGACCGTCGCGCCGAAACGCTGCTCGACTTCCGGCAAAGGGATGACACCTTCACGCACGCCGCGGTAAATGACCGCCGCAACCAACGAGTCCTGATCCAGCTTGAGGTCAGCGAGGATCTCCGCGATTTCCAGACCGGTCTGGAAACTGGAGGTGCCCTCTGCCCAGTGATTCTTGTGGGCCTTGTCGTTCTGCTCGGCTTGCCGGGCAAACTCACAGGCCTGTTTCATGACTTCCCGGTCCAGGACCAGGTCGACGCTGACAATATGATCGAGCCACGCGTCGAGATTGATACTGCCGTCTGTGTTTATCGGCTGGTTCGCTCTCACCTGTACCATGCTGCTTACCTTCCCTACGGCGCGATGAATAGCGCCATCAGTCGCCAGCCTTCTGAGCGAATGCCACTTGCCGGGCAAGCAAGGACCGGCATTCGCGGGCCAGTCGGATTAAATGAGGTTCCCTGTCAGCAGCGACCTCGATCCAGTGAACGCTGCTCACTTACTCATTTCAAATAAAGCCATCGCCTCGACATGCGCCGTCTGTGGAAACATATCGAGGATTCCGGCACGTTTTAATCGGTAGCCCTGACTGATCAGTTCGACCGTGTCACGAGCCAAAGTTGCCGGGTTGCATGAAACATAAAGCAGTCGCCGGGCACCCGTTTTTCTGATCTGGCGAACCACTTCAAAGGCCCCGTCACGCGGTGGGTCCAAGAGTACCGCAGAAAACCCTTCCGCCGCCCAGTCGGCGTGTGTCAGCGGCTGGGAAAGATCCGCCTGAAAAAACTGCACATTGTGCAGATCATTACTCATTGCGTTCACGGCTGCACGCTCGACCATGGTCGCAACGCCTTCGACCGCCACCACTTCCTTCGCCAGACCCGCCAGTGGCAAGGCAAAATTGCCCAGACCGCAAAACAGGTCCATTACCCGTTCATCTTTGGCAGGCGCCAGCCATTGCAGAGCCTGCTCGATCATCGCGGTGTTAACCGCCGCGTTGACCTGAATGAAATCTCCCGGTCGCCAGGCCAGTTGCAGGTTCCACGGCTCCAGCCGGTAGCCCAGCGTATCGCCGGGGCTGGCCGGTTGGGGCTCGCCGTCGCCATGCAGCCACAGCTGCGCGCCGTGCTTGGAGCAAAACGCCTGCAACAGCGCCAGGTCGGCCTCGGCAAGCGGCGCGGTGTGGCGCAACAACACGGCAGTCGCAACCCCACTGAACAGCTCGACGTGACCCAGCGCCTGCGGTTTGCTGAAGTTTTTCAGCATGCCAGGCAACTCATTCATGATGGGTTGCAAGGCCTGTACCAGCACCGGACAGTGTTCGATGCTGACGATGTCCTGGCTGGCGGCTGCGCGGAACCCCACGTCCAGCCTTTTGGCCTTGGCATCCCAGCGAACCGCGACCCGCGCGCGTCGGCGATAGGCCAGCTCGGCACCGCTCAAAGGTGCCGCCCATTCATCCGGCACAGCATTCGCCACGCGCAACAATTGCTCGGCGAGCATGCGCTGTTTCAGGGCAAGCTGTTCTTCGTGGGGCACATGCTGAACACTGCAGCCGCCGCAGCGACCGAAATACTCACAAGCCGGAGCGCGACGCATGGTGCTGGCGTTGAAGACCCGCTCGGTGCGCGCCTCGACGACCTTGCCGCGCGCATTGAGCACCCGCGCCTCGACCTCCTCGCCCGCCAGACTGCCAGCGACAAACCAGGTCTTGCCGTCGAGAAAAGCGATACCGCGACCGTCATCGGACAGGCGCTCGATAGTCAGCCGCTGTTTTTTACCGGCAGGAATCTGCACGGTCTTGACGCCGCCCGTGGGCTGAAAGCGCAGACCTCGTTCATGTTTGGCCATCAGTTGGGCGAATCGTAGATGCCGGTCGACAGGTAGCGGTCGCCTCGGTCACAGATGATCGCCACAATCACGGCATTTTCTACTTCACGGGAAATGCGCAGTGCCCCAGCGACCGAGCCGCCGGACGACACACCACAGAAGATGCCTTCTTCGCGCGCCAGTCGGCGCATGGTGTCTTCGGCCTCGGTCTGGCCCATGTCGATGATGCGGTCGACACGGTCCGACTGATAGATTTTCGGCAGGTATTCATGCGGCCAGCGGCGAATACCGGGGATCGAAGCGCCCTCCATCGGTTGCAGACCGACGATCTGCACCTCGGGATTTTGCTCCTTGAGGTAGCGTGAGGTGCCCATGATGGTGCCGGTGGTGCCCATCGAGCTGACGAAATGGGTCACGGTACCGCCCGTCTGCCGCCAGATTTCCGGACCGGTGGACGTGTAATGCGCCTCGGGATTGTCGCCATTGGCGAATTGATCGAGCACCTTGCCGCGGCCTTCGGCCTGCATGCGCTCGGCCAGATCACGGGCACCTTCCATGCCCTCGTCCTTACTGACCGAAATCAGCTCGGCACCGTAGGCGGTCATTGCGGCCTTGCGTTCGGCACTGGAGTTGTCCGGCATGATCAGAATCATCCGGTAACCCTTTATCGCTGCGGCCATGGCCAGTGCGATCCCGGTATTGCCGGAAGTGGCTTCGATCAGCGTGTCACCCGGATGGATCTGGCCGCGCAACTCGGCACGGGTGATCATCGACAGGGCCGGACGGTCTTTTACCGAGCCAGCGGGGTTATTACCTTCAAGCTTCAACAGGAGGGTATTGCTGGTATTACCCGCCATGCGCTGCAGACGCACCAGCGGAGTGTTGCCGACGCAATCGGCAATGGTTTGATACTGCAGGGTCATGGCGTCTTCGCAATCCAGACTGCGGGGGGTGCCTATCATAACGGCAAACGGCCAAAGCCCATATCACGCAAAGTGCGCTGCTTATTCCCAAAAAGAATAAACACTGTTTTTTCCACTGCGGCCTAGCTCTGCACAGAGAGTTAGGTGGCCCATGCTGGCGGTAAATGGCTAAACTCAACCCCTTGTGCCGATACAGCCAGGCAGCCGATGCCTGATATCGACGGACTGATACGTGTTGCTGGAGAACGAGCGTGCTGACCAAGCTGGGTATAAAAGGCCGTGTGCTGCTACTGACTATTTTGCCTGCCAGCCTGATGGCCGCAATGCTTGGTGGTTATTTCACCTGGATGCAGTTGAGCGAACTGCAAAGCCAGTTGCTGCAACGCGGCGAAATGATCGCCCAGGATCTGGCACCATTGGCCGCCAACGCATTGGGGCGCAAGGACAAGGTCCTGCTAAGCCGCATCGCGACCCAGACCCTGGAGCAGACCGACGTGCGCGCCGTGTCGTTTCTCGACGTCGATCGCACACCACTGGCCCACGCCGGACCGACCATGATCAGCCCTTCGCCGATTGGCAGCGGCTCGCAGTTGCTCAATTCGACCGGCACCGACGCCACGCGTTATTTGCTCCCGGTATTCGGCAATCAACGCCACCTGACCAGCCCGATCATTCCGGCCGAAGCCGACACCCTGCTGGGCTGGGTCGAACTTGAAATATCCCATAACGGCACGCTGTTGCGCGGCTATCGAAGCCTGTTTGCCAGCCTGCTGCTGATCCTGACCGGGCTGGCCTGCACCGCGACTCTTGCAGTACGCATGAGCCGCACCATCAACGGGCCGATGAGCCAGATCAAACAGGCAGTGTCGCAGCTCAAGGACGGCAATCTCGAAACCCGCCTGCCGCCGCTGGGCAGTCGGGAGCTGGACGAACTGGCGTCAGGCATCAATCGCATGGCGGCGACCTTGCAGAACGCGCAGGAAGAGCTGCAACTGAGCATCGATCAAGCGACCGAGGATGTACGCCAGAATCTGGAAACCATCGAAATCCAGAACATCGAGCTGGACCTGGCGCGCAAGGAAGCCCTTGAAGCAAGCCGGATCAAGTCCGAATTCCTGGCCAACATGAGCCACGAAATCCGCACGCCGCTCAATGGCATTCTGGGCTTCACCCATTTGCTGCAAAAAAGCGAGCTGACGCCGCGTCAGTTCGACTACCTGGGCACCATCGAGAAGTCGGCCGACAACCTGTTGAGCATCATCAACGAGATTCTCGACTTTCGAAGATCGAGGCTGGCAAGCTGGTGCTCGACAACATCCCGTTCAACCTGCGTGATCTGCTGCAGGACACCTTGACCATCCTCGCCCCGGCGGCGCATGCCAAACAGCTGGAACTGGTCAGTCTGGTGTACCGCGATACACCACTGGCGCTGTCCGGCGACCCGTTGCGCCTGCGGCAGATTCTGACCAACCTGGTCAGCAACGCGATCAAATTCACCCGCGAAGGCACCATCGTCGCCCGTGCCATGCTTGAAGACGAAACCGAAGAGCACGCGCAATTGCGCATCAGCGTGCAGGACACCGGCATCGGCCTGTCCAGTCAGGATGTGCGGGCGCTGTTCCAGGCGTTCAGCCAGGCCGACAACTCGCTCTCCCGCCAGCCGGGCGGCACGGGTCTGGGTCTGGTGATTTCCAAGCGCCTGATCGAACAGATGGGCGGCGAAATCGGTGTCGACAGCACGCCGGGCGAAGGTTCGGAATTCTGGATCAGCCTGAAACTGCCCAAGGCCCGCGAAGACAAGGAAGAATCGTTCAATATCCCGCTGGGAGGGCTACGCGCAGCAGTGCTTGAACACCATGACCTGGCGCGGCAGGCGCTGGAGCATCAGCTGGAAGACTGCGGTCTGCAAACCACCGTGTTCAACAACCTGGAAAACCTGCTCAACGGGGTGACGGCGGCGCACGAGACCCCGTCGGCCATCGATCTGGCGGTGCTCGGCGTGACCGCGCTGGAAATTTCCCCGGAACGGTTGCGCCAGCACATCTGGGATCTGGAAAACCTCAACTGCAAGGTCATGGTGCTATGTCCGACCACCGAGCACGCGCTGTTCCAGTTGGCGGTCCACGATGTCTATACGCAATTGCAGGCCAAGCCCGCCTGTACCCGCAAACTGCAAAAAGCGCTGTCCGAACTGATCGCGCCGCGGGCGATCCGCGCCGACATTGGTCCGCCGTTGTCGAGCCGCGCGCCGCGGGTGCTGTGCGTGGATGACAACCCGGCCAACCTGCTGCTGGTGCAGACCCTGCTCGAAGACATGGGCGCAGAAGTCGTGGCCGTCGAGGGCGGCTATGCAGCGGTCAATGCGGTGCAGCAGGAAGCGTTCGATCTGGTGTTGATGGACGTGCAGATGCCCGGTATGGACGGGCGTCAGGCCACCGAGGCGATTCGTGCCTGGGAAGCTGAACGCAACCAGAGCTCACTGCCGATCGTGGCACTTACCGCCCACGCGATGGCCAATGAAAAACGCTCGCTGCTGCAAAGTGGCATGGATGACTACCTGACCAAACCGATCAGCGAGCGGCAGCTGGCACAGGTGGTCCTCAAGTGGACGGGGCTGGCACTGCGCAACCCTGCGCCAGAACGCCAGAACGAAGCACCTGAAGGGCACGTCGGGCCACTGGTGCTCGATCATGAAGAAGGGCTGCGCCTGGCTGCGGGCAAGGCGGATCTCGCCGCCGACATGCTGGCCATGCTGCTGGCCTCGCTGGCCGCCGACCGCGAGGCCATCCGTGTGGCGCGGGCCAACCAGGATATACAAGCGCTGATCGAACGCATTCACCGTCTGCACGGCGCAACGCGCTACTGCGGCGTCCCGCAACTGCGCACCGCCTGTCAACGCGCTGAAACCCTGCTCAAGCAGAACGCCGCGCACACCGAAGAAGCTCTGGACGATTTGGACAAAGCCATCATTCGCCTGGAATCCGAGGCGCGGGTGACCGCGTGATAGCACCGCTCGCTCCTCACACTCCAGCGCAGCAATGCCGGTGCGGGTGCCCGGCGTCCGATCCTGAAGGCGTGGAGCATGATAGGATGCGCGCAATTTTGGAGGACCCATGGTCGAACACGATTTTCGCTACAGCATGCTCAACCCGCAGCACACCTTGACCGAATGCCGCACTTTGGCGCCCGGTCGCTATCAGGTCACCGGTAACGGCGGCTCGATTCACGACAACGACCAGTTGCTGGTGACGATCAAAGGCAGCAAAAGCCTGCACATGCGCCTGACCGTCGAGAAAGTCCGGCACCTGATCAACCCGCCGGGCCAATGGATTGCAGTGGCCAAAGGTCCGGTGTTCGACGAGCTGGCGATTCATCAGTGGAAAGTGAATTGCGACAGCTGCGCCGCCGAACTGAACTTCGAGTTCATGGTAGAGAGCAAGCTGGGCGTCAAGGCGCAGAAACCTGCCGCCATCGCGCGCATCGCGGAGCTGGGCTGGAAAACCGAAGGCGAGAAGCACCTCTGCAAGAAGTGCCAGGAGAAAGCGGCATGAAACAGTTTGCGCTCCTGAGCCTGATCGGCGGCGCGCTGCTGGCCGGTTGTACCGCTGACCCGCTGCCGATCCGTCAGGACCACAGCTACGTGATGGAGTGGATAGGCGAACGTCCGCTGATCGATAACAGTCGCTTGACCATGACGCTGGGTGCCGATGGCCGTGCGTATGGCAATGCGGGCTGCAACCACTGGTTTGCGCCCTATACGCTGAACGATCACAGCATCAGTTTCGGTCCGGTGGGAAAAAACCCGCAAGATGTGCGCCCCCGCGCTGATGGAGCAGGAACAACGCTTCATCAAAGCCATCAGCAGCGTGCAACGCTGGGACATCTCGCCCATCGAGCAACTGCGCCTGTGGCCAGCCCAAGGCAAGCCACTGCGCTTCTGGCTGGAAGATAGCTGATCCGAAGCTCCGCGTAACTTGCGACGCAGAGCGTCTAGAACTGCATTCCCACGCTGGAGCGTAGGGAACGATCACTATCCTGCGACGCCCCGCGCAACGCCTGGATAACAGCCGACTGCCCGCGCATTTCACTATCGTGCGGCGCTCCGCGTCGCATG
>NZ_LJQT01000249.1:0-4030 GCF_001400515.1 Pseudomonas meliae
GATCGTTAGTCGGCCGTGCCGGGCGCTGTCCTGAAAACTGCTTGTGCAACGGGTTGTCGGACAGTAAGATAGACGGACGGAATGGCGGACAAGATGGGTGGCAAATGGCACTGATCGGCTATGCGCGGGTATCAACGGCGGAACAGGACACCGCTTTGCAGACGGATGCGCTGCGCAAAGCAGGCTGCGAGCGCGTTTTCGAGGACACGGCTTCCGGGGCCAAGGCTGACCGCCCCGGTTTGGCTGATGCGCTGGCCTACCTGCGCAACGGCGACGTGCTGGCCGTCTGGCGGCTGGACCGGCTTGGGCGCTCCATGCCGCACCTGATCGAAACGATAGGCGCGCTGGAAGCGCGAGGCGTCGGCTTTCGTTCGCTGACGGAAGCCATCGACACCACCACGCCGGGCGGGCGGCTCATCTTCCACGTGTTCGGCGCGCTGGGCCAGTTCGAGCGCGACCTGATTCGCGAGCGCACCAAGGCCGGGTTGAGTGCCGCCGCCGCTCGCGGGCGCAAGGGCGGACGCAAACCAGTCATCACCGCCGACAAGTTGCAGCAGGCACGTAAACACATCGCCAACGGGCTAAATGTCCGGGAGGCCGCTACACGGCTCAAGGTGAGTAAAACAGCCTTGTATGCAGCTCTGCAATCCACCAGCGCACGAGATCTCCAAAAATGACAACCGCCTCACGCGCAGCGGCACTGTAATGGCGGCCAAGAGCGAACGATTGACCATTCTGTCGGACGCCGAGCAGGAAGCCTTGTACGGCCTGCCGGATTTCGACGACACCCAGCGGCTGGAATATCTGGCCTTGACCGATGCTGAACTGGCGCTCGCCAGCAGCCGGCCCGGCATGCCTGCCCAAGTCTATTGCGTCTTGCAGATCGGCTACTTCAAGGCCAAGCAAGCGTTCTTCCGCTTCGACTGGAACGAGGTCGAGGAAGATTGCGCCTTCGTGCTGAGACGCTATTTCACTGACGAGCCGTTCAAGTGCAAGGCGGTCACCAAGCACGAGCACTACACCCAACGCGAACGGATCGCCGAGCTGTTTTGCTATCTTCCGTGGGTAGCCAGCTTCCTGCCACAGCTCGCGCAGCAGGCCGCGCTGATCGTGCGCCGCGATGTAATTCCGGGGTTCATCGCCACCGAGCTGATCGTCTGGCTCAACGAGCACAAGATCATTCGGCCAGGCTACACCACCTTGCAAGAGCTGGTCAGCGAAGCCCTGTCCGCCGAACGCCGGCGGCTGGGCGGGCTGCTCGCGGAAGTATTGGACGATCCGGCCAGGGCCGCGATGGCCCAGCTCCTGGTGCGCGATGACACCCTGTCGCAACTGGCGGCGCTCAAGCAGGACGCCAAGGATTTCGGCTGGCGTCAGATGGCCCGCGAACGGGAAAAACGCGCCACGCTGGAACCGCTGCATAGCATTGCCAAAGCGCTGCTGCCCAAGCTCGGCGTCTCGCAGCAAAACCTGCTGTACTACGCGAGCCTGGCGAACTTCTACACCGTCCACGACCTTCGCAATCTGAAGGCCGATCAGAGCCACCTCTATCTGCTGTGCTATGCCTGGGTGCGCTACCGACAGCTCTCCGACAACCTGGTCGATGCGATGGCCTACCACATGAAGCAGTTGGAGGACCAGAGCAGTGCGGGCGCAAAGCAGTCCTTCGTTGCCGAGCAGGTGCGCCGTCAGCAAGACACGCCGCAGGTCGGCCGCCTGCTGTCGCTTTACATCGACGACAGCGTGCCCGATCCCACGCCGTTCGGCGATGTGCGCCAGCGCGCCTACAAGATCATGCCTCGCGATGCGCTGCTAACCACGGCACAGCGCATGAGCGCCAAGCCGGTGAGCAAACTGGCTTTGCACTGGCAGGCGGTGGACGGCCTGGCCGAGCGTATCCGTCGGCATCTTCGACCGCTGTACGTCGCGCTCGACCTCGCCGCAACCAACCCGGACAGCCCGTGGCTGGTGGCGCTGGCCTGGGCCAAGGGCGTGTTCGCCAAACAGCAGCGCCTATCGCAACGGCCGCTCGCTGAATGTCCAGCGGCCACGCTACCGAAACGCTTGCGGCCGTACCTGCTGACCTTCGATGCCGACGGCAAGTCAACGGGCCTGCACGCTGATCGCTACGAATTCTGGCTGTACCGCCAGGTCAGGAAACGCTTCCAGTCGGGCGAACTCTACCTAGACGACAGTTTGCAACACCGTCATTTCTCCGACGAGCTGGTTTCGGTGGAGGAAAAGGCCGACGCGCTTGCGAAGATGGACATCCCCTTCCTGCGGCAGCCGGTCGATGCCCAACTTGATGCGCTGGCGGCCGAACTTCACTTGCAGTGGCTGGCCCTCAACCGCGAGCTTAAACAAGGCAAGCTGACGCACCTGGAATACGACAAAGCCACGCATAAACTGATCTGGCGCAAGCCCAAGGGCGAAAACCAGAAGGCCCGCGAGAAAGCGTTCTACGAACAACTGCCGTTCTGCGACGTGGCCGACGTTTTCCGCTTCGTCGACGGCCAGTGCCAGTTCCTGTCGGCGCTGACGCCCTTGCAGCCGCGTTATGCGAAGAAGGTCGCCGACGCCGACAGCCTGATGGCGGTCATCATCGCGCAGGCGATGAACCACGGTAACCAGGTCATGGCGCGTACCAGCGACATCCCGTACCACGTGCTGGAGAGCGCCTACCAACAGTACCTGCGCCACGCAACGCTGCACGCGGCCAACGACTGCATCAGCAACGCCATCGCGCAATTACCGATTTTCCCGTATTACTCGTTCGATCTCAATACGCTGTACGGTGCTGTCGATGGCCAGAAATTCGGCGTCGAGCGGTCGACAGTGAAAGCGCGCTACTCGCGTAAATACTTCGGGCGCGGGAAAGGCGTGGTCGCCTACACGCTGCTGTGCAACCACGTGCCGCTCAACGGCTACCTGATCGGCGCGCACGACTACAAGGCCCATCACGTATTCGACATCTGGTATCGCAACACGTCGGATATCGTACCAACCGCGATCACCGGCGACATGCATAGCGTCAACAAGGCCAACTTCGCCATCCTGCACTGGTTCGGTCCGCGCTTCGAGCCACGCTTCGCCAACCTCGACGACCAGTTGAAGGAACTGTACTGCGCCGACGATCTTGCACAATACGAGAACTGCCTGATCCGACCGATCGGGAAAATCGACCGCGATCTCATCATCGACGAAAAGCCAAACATCGACCGGATCGTCGCCACGCTCGGGCTGAAGGAGATGACGCAGGGCACGCTGATCCGCAAGCTGTGCACCTATACCGCGCAAAACCCGACGCGGCGCGCGATATTCGAGTTCGACAAGCTCGTCCGCAGCATCTACACGCTGCGCTACCTGCGCGACCCTCAACTGGAGCGCAACGTGCACCGCTCCCAGAACCGCATCGAGTCTTACCACCAGCTACGCTCAACCGTTGCCCAGGTCGGTGGCAAGAAGGAACTGACCGGACGCACCGACATCGAGATCGAAATCAGCAACCAGTGTGCGCGCCTGATCGCCAACGCGGTCATTTACTACAACTCGGCCATCCTGTCGCGGCTGCTGACGAAGTATGAGGCGAGCGGCAACGCCAACGCGCTGGCGCTCATCACCCAGATGTCACCGGCAGCCTGGCGGCACATCCTGCTGAACGGGCATTACACCTTCCAGAGCGACGGCAAGATGCTCGACCTAGACGCGCTCGTGGCCGAACTGGAGCTGGGATGACGGAAATTTCGGCGGTTCCGGCTTACAACCCCCTATTGAGACGCAAAAAGCGTCTCGGCCATACGTCTCACAAGGGTGTACTTATCTGAGACATCAACGGCGAGCAATCACTTGCAAATAATTCCGGTTCATGACGGTCGATTGCAGGTCTAACCGGATGAATGCAGGTTCATTCGCAAATAATCCCGGTTTGCTGGCTCGGATAGACGCAATCAATCCCGGTCGAGAAACGCGATGATTGCAGGTCGGGGCCATTTCGATTGCAGGTCGTTACAGATACCCTTTTTCGCCTGGA
>NZ_LJQT01000295.1:0-4924 GCF_001400515.1 Pseudomonas meliae
TGCTCGGAGCTTCCCTAAAAATGTTAAAGTCTTGTTCGGTTCTATTACCCGACCAGTTTTTTACTTTTCGCTTTGACATAGTGTCAATGACACGATAAAAAAGCTCTGGCTCAATGATATTCGGATAGTAGCCTTCAATATATCCCATCAAGACCTTTTTTGACTTGCCGTTAGAGTCGTATTCGACTCTATGCTTGGGCATGCAGCCAATTACGGTTCTGTTTTTTATAAGCTTATTCAGGGTTCCGTTGTTCCACTTCTTTTTTGACGTTTCATTTATTTTCACAATTGCTGTGTTAATGCCGTGAGTGAGCAACAGTTCAAACAACTGCCTAATTTCTTCTTGTTCTTCTTCAACTATGCAGAATTTATTATCTGCTACGCGCAGACCATACGGGATAGAGTTTCCTTTCTGAATTATGATATCACCATGCTCTGCCCGATTGCGGCGGTCTCGCCACACATCAGATAATCGCCGTGATTTTGAACTCGACTCCTCGTTTGCTCGCTGGGCGATTAGCGCAATCATCATGAGGTTTTCAAAATCGCGCGAGGGGTCACTATATGAGTAAGTTTTACTATCAATCGTTGTGTAGATGTGTATTCCTCTCTTCAATATATTCTGAAGAAGCTCTACTCCATCCAATACCCGCTGCCGAGTGATTCGGTCAATGGACTCTACAACTAAAAAATCCCCAGGACGGATTACGTTTTTTTCTATTTGTTCAAGTATTTCTTTGAAGCTCCCCGTTCTCGCATTATCCCCCCGGAATGCGGACTTTCCACGGTCATAATGAACCTCTTCGATTACTACGCCGGTTTTTTGCGTGAAGCTTTCGAGGGCATTGAATTGGCGATTTTCGCTATCGCCAGTAGCTTGCGTTAAGCGTGAAAAACGTATGTAAGCATATGCTTTGGTCATGTGGGTCTCCTTCACACGGAGAATCATAGCACCGTATGATCAGCGGCCTGTCGCTCGGCGTGCTGGTGGTCGAGGCCAGTGTTGCCAGCGGCTCGTTGATTACCGCGCGACTGGCCGCCGAGCATGGGCGAGAGGTGTATGCGATACCGGGTTCGATTCACCACCCGGGTGCCAAGGGCTGCCACCAGTTGATACGCGACGGCGCAACGCTGGTCGAGACCGTTGAGCACATTCTTGAAGGCTTGCAGCACTGGAGGAGCGTTGCGCCCGGTGCCCCGCCCGAGACACCTGCCAAACCTGTGCCTTGCGACCATCCACTTCTGGCGCTGTTGCACGCTGCGCCGCATACCAGCGAGGGGTTATCGGTCTCCAGCGGCTGGCCGTTGCCCAAGGTACTGGCGGGCCTGACCGAGCTGGAACTGGACGGCAGAATAAGCTGTGAAGCGGGACGATGGTTCGCCAGAGCGCCCTGAGGTTAAACTGCCGTCAGGATTTAGCGGAGAGACAAACAATGGTCAGCAGTTGGCGTGTGCAACAAGCCGCTCAGGATATTCGAGCCGGTGCGGTGATTGCTTACCCGACCGAGGCAGTCTGGGGCCTGGGGTGTGATCCATGGGATGAAGAAGCGGTTTATCGTTTGCTGGCGATCAAGTCACGGCCAGTGGAAAAAGGCATGATCCTGATCGCCGACAACATTCGCCAGTTCGACTTTCTGTTCGAAGACTTCCCCCAATTGTGGCTCGACCGAATGGCCAGCACCTGGCCGGGGCCCAATACCTGGCTGGTGCCGCATCAGAACCTGCTGCCCGAGTGGATCACCGGCATTCATGAAACCGTGGCGCTACGCGTCACCGACCACCCTACGGTGCGCGAACTGTGCGCGTTGGTCGGCCCGTTGATTTCCACATCGGCCAACCCGGCAGGTCGTCCGGCTGCCCGTTCGCGGCTGCGCGTCGAGCAGTACTTCCGGGGTCAGATCGACGGTGTGCTGGGCGGAAGCCTGGGCGGCCGCCGAAACCCCAGCGTGATCCGTGATATCGCAACCGGCCAGGTCATGCGCGCTGGCTGACGCTGGCGCGAGCGCTGGCTCAGGGAATCAGAATGGTCGAGCCAGTGGTGCGCCGAGCGGACAGCTCGGTTTGCGCCTTGGCGGCGTCCTTCAAGGCGTACTGCTGAATGTTGTCGACCTTGAGTTTGCCGCTGGCGAGCATGTCGAACAGCTCGTCAGCCATGGCTTGCAGGTTCTGCGCATTGTTTGCGTAGGTGCCCAGCGTCGGGCGGGTGACATACACCGAGCCTTTTTGCGCCAGAATCCCCAGATTCACACCTAAGACCGGTCCGGACGCATTGCCGAAGCTCACCACCAGCCCACGCGGTGCCACGCTGTCGAGCGAGGTCAGCCAAGTGTCCTGCCCCACGCCGTCGTAGACCACCGGGCACTTCTTGCCGTCGGTGAGTTCCAGCACACGTTTGGCGACGTCTTCGTGGCTGTAGTCGATGGTTTCCCAGGCACCCAGCGCCTTGGCGTGAGCGGCCTTCTCCGGTGAGCTGACCGTGCCGATCAGCTTCGCGCCCAATGCCTTGGCCCACTGACAGGCCAACGAGCCGACACCACCCGCCGCCGCATGAAACAGAATGATCTCGCCCGGCTTCACCTGATAGGTCTGGCGCAGCAGGTATTGCACGGTCAGGCCCTTGAGCATCAACGCAGCGGCCTGCTCGAAACTGACCGAGTCCGCCAGCTTCACCAGATTCGCCTCAGGCAGCACATGCACCTCGCTGTACGCACCCAGAGGCCCGGTGCCATAGGCGACACGATCACCGACCTTGAAGCGCGTCACCTCATCACCCACCGCCTCGACTACACCCGCCCCTTCAGCACCGAGCCCTGAAGGCAACTCAGGCGCTGGATACAGCCCGCTACGGTAATAGGTATCAATGAAATTCAGGCCAATGGCCTTGTTGCGCACAACCACCGCCTGCGGCCCCGGAGCCTCTGGCTCGAAATCGACATATTCAAGAACCTCGGGTCCTCCGACAGTGCTGAACTGGATACGCTTTGCCATGTGCTCTCTCCTTGATGGTTAAAACAAGTTCCGAAAGCACCTATCGGACTCCTTCCCCCGGCCTTCGTCAACTGCCAGCCTGCGCTGCCGATGGTATGCTACGCGCCAATTTGCCTGCGCCTCTTTTGCTGCGGGGGCTCAGCCGTTTGACGTCAGCCGTAAGGGATCCTCATGAGTACCCGTACCGAGGCCGTAAAAGCCTACCTGCTCGACCTGCAAGACCGGATCTGCACCGCGCTCGAGCAGGAAGATGGCAACGCACACTTTGTGGAAGATGCCTGGACGCGTCCGGCGGGCGGCGGTGGTCGCACGCGGGTGATCGAGAATGGCGCGGTCATCGAGAAAGGTGGTGTCAATTTTTCCCACGTGTTCGGCAGCAACCTGCCTCCGTCGGCCAGTGCCCACCGGCCTGAGCTGGCCGGGCGTGGTTTCGAGGCGCTGGGCGTGTCGCTGGTGATTCACCCGCACAACCCGCATGTGCCGACGTCCCACGCCAATGTGCGGTTCTTCATTGCCGAGAAAGAAGGCGAGGAGCCGGTCTGGTGGTTTGGTGGTGGTTTCGATTTGACGCCCTACTATGGCGTCGAGGAAGACTGCGTACACTGGCACCGGGTGGCCGAACGCGCCTGTGCGCCGTTCGGCGACGATGTCTACCCGCGCTACAAGGCGTGGTGCGACAGTTACTTCCACCTCAAGCATCGTGATGAGCCACGCGGTATCGGTGGTCTGTTTTTCGATGACGTGAACCAGTGGGATTTCGATACCAGCTTTGCCTTCATCCGCGCCATCGGTGATGCGTTTATCAATGCCTACCTGCCGATCGTGCGTCGTCGTAAGGCTGCGGCCTACACGGTGCAGCAGCGCGAATTTCAGGAATTCCGTCGGGGGCGCTACGTCGAGTTCAACCTGGTGTACGACCGCGGCACGCTGTTCGGTCTGCAATCGGGTGGCCGTACCGAATCGATCCTCATGTCGCTGCCGCCGCAAGTGCGCTGGGGTTATGACTGGAAAGCCGCTCCGGGCAGTGAAGAGGCGCGTCTGACCGAATACTTCCTGACTGATCGCGACTGGCTGGCGGACAACTGATGGACCGTTACGTCGTCTTCGGTAACCCCATTGGCCACAGCAAGTCGCCGTTGATTCATCGCCTGTTCGCCGAGCAAACCGGGCAGGCGCTGGATTACCAGACGTCGCTGGCACCTTTGGATGATTTCACCGCATTTGCCCAGGCGTTTTTCCAGACCGGACGTGGTGCCAACGTGACTGTGCCGTTCAAGGAAGAAGCCTATCGCCTCGCTGATAGCCTGACCGAGCGCGGGCAGCGTGCGGGAGCCGTGAACACCTTGAGCAAGCTCGATGACGGTACGCTGCTGGGTGACAACACCGACGGTGCCGGGCTGGTGCGCGACCTGACAGTCAATTGCGGGCGCAGCCTGCGTGGTCAGCGCATTCTGTTGCTGGGTGCGGGTGGTGCTGTTCGTGGCGCGCTGGAGCCGTTGCTGGCGGAGCAACCCGCAGTGCTGGTGATTGCCAATCGCACCGTTGAAAAAGCCGAACGACTGGCTCAGGAATTTGCGGATCTTGGCCCTGTGTTTGCCAGCAGCTTCGATTGGCTTGAAGAACCGGTGGATGTGATCATCAATGCCACCTCTGCCAGTCTGGCCGGAGAGCTGCCACCGATTTCCCCGAGCCTTATCCAGCCCGGTGCGACCTTCTGCTACGACATGATGTACAGCAAAGAGCCCACCGCCTTTTGCCACTGGGCCACTGAACAGGGTGCGGCACAGTCGGTTGATGGCTTGGGTATGCTGGTGGAGCAGGCGGCAGAAGCTTTCCTGCTATGGCGCGGCGTGCGGCCGGACTCGGCTCCGGTACTGGCCGAGTTGCGCAGGCTGCTGGCGGCTGGTTGACCGAGAGACTATCGTGCCAATGCTCC
>NZ_LJQT01000295.1:4951-11725 GCF_001400515.1 Pseudomonas meliae
GTCAGGACGATGAGTTATGGCTCAATCCTCAAAAAGAATCGGGCAGTTCTGCGGCCCTTCCAGCTTGTTCAATTCCTCGATCACTTGCGGCCTGGCATTGCGCAGGATCAGTAATCGCCCCTGACGGCCCAGACGTCTCGCTTCCTGATGAAGCATTTCCACGCCTGAGTAATCGATGAAGTTGATCTGCTGCGCATCGATTACCACACGCAGCCCTTCAGTGCGTTGCAGGCGGGTTTGCAGGTAGTGGCTGGCACCGAAAAAGATTGAGCCGCCGACCCGCAGCACATCCTCATCGCCTTCGCGCCATTGCTGCACGCGCGGTTGTGAGGTGCGTTTGAGGTAGAAGAACAGCGAGGCCAGCACACCGGCATAAATCGCGGTTTGCAGCTCCAGCAGCAGGGTGGCCAGACAGGTCAGCGCCATCACGAAAAACTCGGCGCGGCTGACACGGAACAGTGCGCGAATGCCACGACGATCCACCAGGCCCCAGCAGATCAGCAGGATCGAGGCGGCCATGGCCGGGATTGGAATGTGCGAGATCAACGAGGCTCCGGCGACCGCGAACAATGCCACCCATAGCGCCGAAAAAACGCCGGCCAACGGCGAACGCGCACCCGCCTCGTAACTCAGCGCCGCACGGGTGAACGAGCCCGCTGAGAGGTAGCCGGAAAACAGCGAGCCGACCATATTCGACAGACCTTGCGCACGGACTTCCTGATTGGCGTTGAGCATCTGCTGCGAACGTGCCGACAGCGAGCGGGCAATCGACAGGCTGTTGACCAGCCCCAGCATGCACACCGCCACTGCTGTCGGCAGCAGCTTGAGGATCAGCTCAAGGTCCAGCGGTAGCGGGCTGAAAGGCGGTAGATGGCCAACGAAGGCACTGACCACACGGACATGGCCGAACATCGCCGGCCACAGCCACACCAACAGGCTGCTCGATACCAATGCAATCAATAAGGTTGGCCAGCGGGGCACCAGGAGTTTGAGCCCGATGCCCAGCGCCAGGGTCAACAGACCCAGTGTCAGTGAAGGTAGATCGACCTCTCCACGATGTTCTAACACGGCGGTCAGGCTTCTAAGGGCGGTGGTCTGACTCGGCAGGTCAATGCCCAGCAGATTGGGCATCTGCCCGAGTGCAATGACTATTGCAGCGCCCAGTGTGAAACCGAGCACCACCGAGTGCGAAACGAAATTCACCAGCGCACCGAAGCGCATCATCCCAAGCAATAGCTGGAATACACCGGCGATGAACGTCAGCAGCAGGATCAACATTATGTAGTCCTGACTGGCCGGAACGGCGAGCGGACTGACACTGGCATACAGCACGATGGAAATAGCCGCGGTCGGCCCACAGATGAGGTGCCAGGACGAGCCCCACAGACAGGCGATCAGAACGGGAACAATGGCGGCGTACAGACCGTACTCCGGAGGCAGCCCGGCGATCAGTGCGTAAGCGATGGACTGCGGCAGGGCCAGAATGGCACCGCTCAAGCCCACCAGCGCATCACGCCCGACGCTGGCGCGACTCTGCTGCGGCAGCCAGGCTAGAAACGGTAGAATTTTATGGCGATTGAGCCAGCGCATCGGTCCCTCGAGTGAATTGAACGTAGAGGACGCAGAGCGTCCAGAACGGCATACCCACGCGGAGCATGGGCACGATAGTTGGACACCTATCGTTCCTCACGCTCCAGCGTGGGGATGCCTTGGGTGACGCCCCGCGTCACAGATCTGCGCCACGCCGCGTGCTCAAGACCTTACGCCTACAACCTGGCTTTCACCGCCGCCAGCCCATCCTTGCCATCAATCGTCTTCACGCCCTCCAGCCACGTGTCCAGTACTGCGGGATTGGCCTTGATCCAGGCCTTTGCCGCTGCGCTGTTGCTGACCTTGTTGTTCGCCACTTCGGCCATGATGCTGTTTTCCATGTCCAGGGTGAAGCTCAGATTGGTCAGCAGCTTGCCGACGTTTGGACAGGCTTGCGCATAACCCTTGCGAGTCAGGGTGAAGACCGAACCGGTATCGCCAAAGTATTTCTCGCCGCCCTTGAGGTAATGCATACCTTTGATCTGCACGTTCATCGGATGCGGGGTCCAGCCGAGGAAGACCACAAACGCCTTGCGCTTCACGTTGCGATTGACCTCGGCGAGCATCGCCGTCTCGCTCGACTCGACCAGCTTCCATTTGCCCAGATCGAATTCGTTCTTCTTGATGATCTCCTGCAGCGACAGGTTGGCAGGTGCGCCAGAGCCAATGCCATAGATCTTCTGGTCGAACTTGTCAGCGAATTTATTCAGGTCGGCAAAATCATGCACGCCGGCGTCCCACACATAGTCCGGCACGGCCAGAGTGAACTCGGTGCCTTCAAGGTTCCTGGCCAATTGCGTTACATCGCCGGTCGCCACGAACTTGTCGTAAAAGCCCTGCTGCGCCGGCATCCAGTTACCCAGAAAAACATCCAGCTTGCCGTCTTTCAGGCCGCCATAGGCAATCGGCACGGCCAGGGTGTCGACCTTGGCCTTGTAGCCCAGACCTTCAAGCACCACGCTGGCGATAGCATTGGTGGCCCCAATGTCACTCCAGCCCGGATCGGCCATTTTCACGGTGCTGCAACTTGCGTCCTCTGCCTGCGCCGCAAGGCTGCCGAACGTCATGACCGCGACCGCAACGGCTGTGGATAACTTCTTCATTGATGTACCCCTTTTGATTTTTTTGGTGTGGGCAGGGTCAAGGTTGCGGAAAACGTGCCTTACGCTCCAGATCGTCCAGATCAATGTGGTTGCGCATGTACTGCTGACTGGCGTCGACCAGTGGCTGGTGATCCCAACTCTTCAGCTTGCCGGTTGCCAGCGATTTGGCGACGAAGCGCCTTCTGCGCTGGCTGGCGAGCACCTGTTGGTGTATCGCCGGGATATCCCACTTGGCTCGAGCTTCAGCCAGGAAGTCATTGAACAGCTTTTCATGGGCGGGTGACTGGCTCAGATCCTTCTGCTCTTTCGGGTCCTTCTTCACATCGAAGAGCAGGCACGGGTCCTGCTCCGAATAGATGAATTTGTAAGCGCCGCGACGGATCATCATCAACGGGCTGGTCGTGCCTTCGGCCATGTACTCGCCGAACACCTCATCGTGCCCGCCCTTGCGTTTCAGGTGCGGCATCAGCGAGCGTCCGTCCAGTGGCAACCCGGCGTCCAGTTTGCCGTTGGCCATTTCGACAAAGGTCGGCAGCAAGTCGGCAGTCGACACCGACGCACTGACCCGCCCTGGCTTGAACTGGCCCGGCGAATACACCACCAACGGCACGCGGGCGGCCATTTCGAACCAGTGCATTTTGTACCAGAGGCCCTTCTCGCCCAGCATGTCGCCGTGATCGCCGGAGAACACCACGATGGTGTCTTCCGCCAGCCCGACTTCATCCAGCGTCTGCATCAGCTTGCCGACGTTGCGGTCGATGTAGCTGCACGCGCCAAAGTAGGCGCGGCGCGCATCACGAATCTTGTCGGTCGGCATGGGCTTGTCCCACAGGTCATAGACCTTGAGCAGCCGTTGCGAATGCGGGTCCAGCGCGGCCTGATTGGCGTGCGGCGGCGGCATCGGGATCTCTTCGTCGGCATACAGGTCCCAGAACGGCTTGGGAATGGTGTACGGATCATGAGGATGAGTCATGGAAACGGTCAGGCAGAAAGGCGCATCACCGTCCTGGCGTACGTAGTCGTACAGATACTGCTGGGACTTGAACAGCACTTCTTCATCGAAATCCAGCTGGTTGGTACGAATGCACGGGCCGGCCTGCAACACTGAGGACATGTTGTGATACCAGCTCGGACGCACGTCCGGCTCGTCCCAGTTGACCGACCAGCCATAGTCGGCCGGGTAAATGTCACTGGTCAGGCGCTCTTCGTAACCGTGCAGTTGATCCGGCCCACAGAAATGCATCTTGCCTGCCAGAGCGGTCTTGTAGCCCAGCGCACGCAGATAGTGAGCGTAGGTTGGAATATCAGCGGGGAAATCGGCTGCGTTGTCGTACGCGCCGATCTTGCTTGGCAGCTGACCGCTGACCAGTGTGAAACGCGATGGTGCGCACAGAGGACTGTTGCAATACGCTGAATCGAACACCACGCCGTCGGCAGCAAGGCGGCTCAGATTCGGCATCAGGATTGGAGACCGGGAGTAAAACGGCAACATTGGCGCGGCCATTTGATCGGCCATGATGAACAGAATATTTTTGCGCTTCATGTAATCGCTGCATCCCATTGTGAAAATTTATGCGAAAGTGACGGGTACGAGGATGAAGTCGTCGTGTTTGATGGTAAAGCCCATGCGCAGCAATGCCTAGGATAAGCACCGCTTATGTTTGAAGCTTTTGGCGACATGTCCCTTGACCTGCTACGTGCCTTTGAAGTTGCGGCTCGCTTGCGCAGCTTCACTGCGGCGGCTATCGAACTGGGCACTACTCAGCCTGCCGTCAGCCAGCAGATCAAGCGCCTTGAAGAACAGCTGGCCACCCGCCTGTTTGACCGGATCTATCGCGGCATCGAGCTTACTGAAGCCGGCGAAATATTGTTCAGCCATGTGCAGGCTGGCCTGCAATCCATCGACAGCGGACTGATAGCGATCACCGAACAGCACCAGCACGAAGTGCTTCAAGTGGCGACCGACTTTGCCTTCGCCGCCTACTGGCTGATGCCGCGTCTGCACCGTTTCCACAAGGTCAACCCGGACGTGGATGTCAGCCTGGTCACCAGCGAGCGTACCCACAGCATGTTACGCGCAGATATCGACGTTGCCGTACTGTTCGGCGACGGACGCTTCAAGCAAGGCGAAAGCCATTGGCTGTTCAGCGAAGAAGTCTTTCCAGTGTGCAGCCCGCAACTGATCACGGGTCGCCAGACGCCGCTGCCCAACGAGGCACTGCGCGACTTTCCGCTCTTGCACCTGCGCGGCGAAAGCAGCAACAACTGGTTCGACTGGGCAGGCGTATTCCGCGCCCTCGACATCCCCCAGGCCCCTACCCCCGGCCAGCTGCGTTTCGACAACTACACCCTGCTCATCCAGGCTGCGATTGGCGGACAAGGCATCGCCATCGGCTGGAAACACTTGGTCGACGACCTCCTCGACCAAGGCCTGCTCTGCCGCCCCATCGCCGGAGCCGCCATTTCCGGCCAGGGCTATTACGTGGTTTTGCCCCAGCGCAAACGGCGCGTGCAGATCGTCCAGCAGTTCATGGACTGGCTGGCGAGTGAGCAGGCGTTGAGCGGGGTTTCGCTGGCGGGCAGGCCGTTGCCGTCGATTGCGGTGTAAGCAGGCGTTCATTTTTTGGTCAGGAAGGACTCATACATGCAAGACATCCACGGCTACCACGCCCATATCTATTTCAACGCCCAGACCCTGGACCAGGCCCGAGCCCTGTGCGAAGCCGCGACCGAGAAATTTGCGCTGCAGATGGGCCGCGTTCACCAAAAGCTGGTTGGGCCGCATCCGGACTGGAGTTGCCAGTTGGCGTTCGGGCATGAGCAGTTGGCTGATGTCACTTTATGGCTCGCGCTTAATCGCGATGGATTGGTGGTTTTTCTGCATCCGTTGACGGGCGATGAGCTGCGCGACCATACCGACCATGCCATCTGGATGGGCGCGGTTCGTCCTTTGAATCTGGGCGCTCTGGGTGGCTGATAGCCAGCTTCTCGGCCGTTTTCCTTCAGTGGTTACAAGCGCATTCCTCGTCGAAAAGATCGGTGTAAGATAGCTCCGCTGAAAAATGACCAATCGGTCCGTTGCAGCGCAAATTTCAACAAAATGGTCATGCATACGCGTCAACATCGATAAGCCGCCTTTCACGGGCTGCCTGAAATGAATGCTGAAAGACCAGACAGAGGATCATCAGAAATGCCGGATCTACTCATCGACGGTAAGACCCTTCACTACGCTGACCAAGGCACCGGGCCGGTTGTCTTGCTCGGTCACAGTTACCTTTGGGACAAGGCGATGTGGAGTGCGCAGATCGACACGCTGGCCAGCCGGTATCGGGTGATTGTGCCGGACCTTTGGGGGCATGGGGATTCCAGCGGTTTTCCGGAAGGCACCCGCAATCTCGATGATCTCGCCCGCCATGCGCTGGCGCTGCTGGATCATTTGAATATCGAGCGTTGCAGCATCGTCGGGCTGTCGGTGGGCGGCATGTGGGGTGCGATTGCTGCGCTGCTCGCGCCAGAGCGCATCACCGGGCTGGTGCTGATGGACACTTATCTGGGCAAAGAGTCGGAAGCCAAGAAAGCCTACTATTTCTCGTTGCTCGACAAGCTGGAAGAGGCCGGTGCCTTTCCTGAGCCGCTGTTGGACATTGTGGTGCCGATCTTCTTCCGGCCTGGCATTGACCCGCAGTCGCCGGTGTATCAGGCGTTCCGCTCCGCATTGGCGGGTATGAATGCAGAGCAGTTGCGCCAGACTGTAGTGCCTCTGGGGCGAATGATCTTTGGTCGTGACGATCGGCTTGGGTTGATAGAGCAACTGAATGCAGACACCACGCTGGTGATGTGTGGCGATGCTGACATCCCGCGTCCGCCTGAAGAAACCCGTGAGATGGCCAGCCTGATTGGCTGCCCTTACGTGCTGGTGCCTGAAGCGGGTCATATCGCCAATCTGGAAAACCCGGATTTTGTGTCAGGGGCGCTGATGACGTTTTTGGCGCGGGTTAATCAGCAGCAGGGTTGAGGCGGGCTGGTTTCTACGCTGGGACCTCAAGATCGGACGCGGAGCGTCCAGAACGGCATGCGACGC
>NZ_LJQT01000295.1:11739-19777 GCF_001400515.1 Pseudomonas meliae
ACGCTCCGCGTCACAAGTCTGTGTGTCACCGCGTATTCAAGGGCGTCAGCAGACCATCAATTCAACACACCATCCAGAATCGCATACACAATCCCCGAACCCACGGCGATCAGTACGACGTCGGTGCCCAGGCGTCGCCATTCGTAGCCGTCATAATGTGGCAGGTATTGCAGCGAGCGGCTGTCCAGGCGTTTACCGTAACCAGGTGGCAACGGACGGCCTTTGACGATGTGTACACCAGGTGGCAGCGGCTGGCCTCGGCCGATGACGTCGCGGTGCTGCTGGAAGGTCTCGCGTACCGGGCCGAAATCCTGCGGTGGGCGGTTGCCGCCACGGTTGTCCTGATGGGCCTGTCTGCCTGGCTGACTGGACGGGCTCTTGTCTGGACCCCTGCCGTTATCGTTGCCCGGTCCACGGTCATTGCCACGCTCGTTATGCCCGCCGTTGTTCTGCGGTCCCTGCTGCTGGCCGCCGCGGTTGTCGTCCGGGCCATCACCGCGCTGGTCAGGCGGCGCCGCTTGCAGTAGCGGGCTGGCGCTGATCATCAAGATACCCAGCCCGGTGATAAAACGGTTTGGCAGTTTCATGGTGCTTCCTCAGCTTCACTCAATGCAGCAAAAAGGGGTTCATGACATTGGTCATGAACCCCTTGTGTCGTGCTACATAGAACCGCTGATAGCGCTTTGATTCCTTTGTATCAGAAACTTTACCCTCAGCCGATGCGTGCGTTACGTACACCTTCGGCCAATGCGGCGCACAGAGTCAACACGCCATCGATTGCCTTTTCAGGCGACTCGGCAGTGGCGATCTTATCGACGAACGCCGAGCCCACTACAACGCCGTCTGCCAGGCGAGCAATGGCCGCTGCCTGCTCGGGTGTGCGGATACCGAAACCGACGCTGATCGGCAGGCTGGTGTGGCGACGCAGGCGTGCGATGGCTTCAGTAACGTGCTCGGTGGTCGCCGAGCCAGCACCAGTTACACCGGCAACCGAAACGTAGTAGACAAACCCGGAGCTACGCTCCAACACACGCGGCAAGCGCGCATCGTCGGTGGTTGGCGTGGTCAGGCGGATGAAGTCGATACCGGATGCCTGTGCAGGCGTTGCCAGTTCGGCGTCGTGCTCAGGAGGCAGGTCAACGATGATCAGACCGTCGACGCCCGCTTCTTTTGCCTGCGCCACGAAGGCTTCGACGCCAAAGCGGTGGATCGGGTTGTAGTAACCCATCAGCACAATCGGCGTGGTCTGATCGTTCACACGGAATTCGCTGACCATCTGCAGGGTTTTCTGCAGGGTCTGGCCCGCGTCCAGAGCGCGTAGCGTAGCGAGCTGAATCGCCACACCGTCTGCCATCGGATCAGTGAACGGCATGCCCAACTCGATCACGTCAGCACCCGCAGCAGGCAGGCCCTTCAGGACTTGCAGCGAGGTGTCGTAGCCTGGGTCGCCGGCGGTGATGAAAGTGACCAGCGCCGCACGACCTTCGGTTTTCAGCTGGGCGAAACGTTGTTCGAGACGGCTCATACCAGCTTCTCCTGAGTTTTTTCGGCGGCTGCCATATGGTTCATGACGGTTTGCATGTCTTTGTCACCGCGCCCGGACAGGCACACGACCATCAGGTGGTCGTCGCGCAGGTTGGTTGCCCGCTTCATGGCTTCGGCCAGTGCGTGAGCGGTTTCCAGTGCCGGGATGATGCCTTCGAGCAGGCAGCATTGATGGAAGGCATCCAGCGCTTCGTCATCGGTGATGCTGACGTACTCGACGCGTTTCACTTCGTGCAGGAAGGCGTGCTCAGGGCCGATACCCGGGTAGTCCAGGCCAGCAGAGATCGAATGCGCGTCAGTGATCTGCCCGTCGCCATCCTGGAGCAGGTAGGTACGGTTGCCGTGCAGTACGCCCGGTACGCCGCCATTGAGGCTGGCCGCGTGCTTGTCGGTATCCACGCCGTGACCGCCCGCTTCAACGCCTATGATTTCTACGCTGGCGTCATCGAGGAACGGATGGAACAGGCCCATGGCGTTGGAGCCGCCGCCCACGCAGGCGATCAGGCTGTCCGGCAGACGACCTTCCTTCTCCTGCATCTGCTCTTTGGTTTCCTTGCCGATGATGGCCTGGAAATCACGCACCATCGCCGGATACGGATGCGGACCTGCCACAGTGCCGATCAGGTAGAAGGTGTCATCGACGTTGGTCACCCAGTCACGCAGGGCTTCGTTCATCGCATCTTTCAGGGTGCCGGTGCCGGAAGTGACTGGTACGATTTCAGCGCCCAGCAGCTTCATGCGGAACACGTTGGCCTGCTGACGCTCGATGTCGGTCGCGCCCATGTAGATCACGCAAGGCAAGCCAAAGCGCGCCGCGACGGTAGCGGTAGCAACGCCGTGCATGCCCGCGCCGGTTTCCGCAATCAGGCGTTTTTTGCCCATGCGCTTGGCCAGCAATACCTGGCCGATGCAGTTGTTGATCTTGTGCGCGCCGGTGTGGTTCAGCTCTTCGCGCTTGAAGTAGATCTTCGCGCCGCCACAGAATTCGGTCAGGCGCTCGGCGAAGTACAGCGGGTTTGGACGGCCCACGTAATCGCGCTGGAAGTAGGCCATTTCCTTGGCGAACTCCGGGTCGGCCTTGGCGGCTTCGTACTCGCGGTTGAGGTCTAGCACCAGCGGCATCAGGGTTTCAGCCACGTAGCGGCCGCCGAATGAGCCGAACAGGCCGTTGGCGTCGGGGCCGCTGCGGAAGTTGGTCTGGGTCATGAAGTGCTCCAGTTGCAGTATTGGGCGAATGAATTGAGCCGGATCGGCAATGGGTCCACTTTAACCAGCGCACGGCTCGATGAAAACCGATAAGATCGCTGCAACCGGTCAGGAAAACTCACAGATCATGAGCCGCGACCTTCCTCCCCTCAACGCCCTGCGTGCCTTCGAAAGCACCGCCCGACTTGGCAGCGTCAGTCAGGCCGCCGAACAGCTGAACGTGACGCACGGTGCTGTCAGTCGCCAATTGAAAGTGCTTGAAGAGCACTTGGGTGTAAGCCTGTTCAGCAAGGACGGACGAGGCTTGAAACTCACAGATGCAGGCATTCGGTTACGCGATGTGAGTGGCGAAGCATTCGATCGATTGCGCGGCGTATGTGTCGAACTGAGCAAGGGCAGCGCAGACGCGCCATTCGTGTTGGGATGTTCCGGCAGCCTGCTGGCGCGCTGGTTCATACCGCGTTTGAGCCGTCTTAATGCCGAGTTGCCAGACCTGCGCCTGCACTTGTCGGCAGGTGAAGGCGACCTTGATCCGCGCCGGCCCGGCCTGGATGCATTGCTGGTATTCGCCGAGCCGCCGTGGCCTGCAGACATGCAGGTTTTCGAACTGGCGAGCGAACGAATCGGGCCGGTCTTGAGCCCACGCTTCGCGCGATTCGAAAGTCTGCGCGATGCACCCGCCGCAGCACTGCTCAAAGAATCACTGTTGCAAACCACCTCACGTCCGCAAGCCTGGCCAAGCTGGGCGCAGCACAACGGCATCGATCCGCGATCATTACGTTACGGGCAGGGTTTCGAGCATTTGTATTATTTGCTGGAGGCGGCTGTGGCGGGCCTGGGCATTGCGATTGCGCCGGAGCCTTTGGTCATCGATGACCTTAAAGCCGGTCGCCTGGCTGCGCCATGGGGTTTCAGCGAAACCCCGGCGCAGCTGGCGCTTTGGGTACCCAGACGTGCGACCGATGGACGGGCGCGACAGCTTGCTCAGTGGTTGAAAAATGAGCTGAAGCGGTCTGAGGACCCGATCAGGATCTGATCAGTTACCGCGCTTGAACAGCATGTAGGCAGTGATCAGGCCAATGGCACCTACCGCAACACCAGCGGTGGTCCAAGGGTGCTCCTGAGCATAGTCACGAGTTGCCAGTGCATTTTCGCGGGTTTTCTCTTTAACGTCTTCGTAGACATCGCTGAGCAGGCTGCGCGAATGGCTCAGTGCGCTTTCAGCGTTGGCTTTCAGATTTTTCAGTGTCTTGCGCGACTCGTCGGTAGCATCGGCTTTCAGGCCCTCGAGGGACTTCAGGAGGCTCTCGATCTCAGCTTCCATACTCTGCAACGAGGCTTTGCGAAGTGACATAGTAGCCATGGTGTTTCTCCTGCAATGATGAGTGGGCGTGTTGTTTCCGACTCCGGGCTTTTTGGAAAGTGCGATGGGATTTTTGCAAAGCGCTGAACTTTTGCGCGCGTTCTCCTGACAGAAGCAGGGAGCGCGGTCTATATCGCGTCTTTTCCAGACCTTCAGGAGAACTGCCATGACCGATCATCACACGTACAAAAAAGTTGAAATCGTAGGCTCTTCCACTACCACTATCGAAGACGCCATCAACAACGCCCTGGCCGAAGCCAGCAAAAGCCTCGACCTGATGGAATGGTTTGAAGTGACCGAAACCCGCGGCCATATCGAAAACGGCAAAGTCGCGCATTTCCAGGTCACCTTGAAAGTCGGCTTCCGCATTACCAATAGCTGATGCCCTTCTGAATCTTTCGGCTGGCCGATTGCCTACACACTCAGATATGGCCACACGGTTGATGTGTGGGCGTGGGGGTTTTCAATGGGCGCCTGTTCCGATGGCGTCTTCATTTGGCCGGACGAGAGGGATTACCCATGAAGAAGTTTTTGTTGGCTGTAGGCTTGCTGAGCATTGCAGGCACTGCCCTCGCGGCAGGCAAGCCATGTGAAGAGTTGAAAAGTGAAATCGACGCCAGACTCCAGGCGAAGGGCGTAACGTCCTACACGCTGGAAGTGGTCGAGAAAGGCAGCGCGTCCGACAAGCAAGTCGTCGGCACCTGCGAAGGCGGCACCAAGGAAGTCGTTTACCAGCGCGGTTGATTGCCAGCCGGGCCTGACTCAGGTCGGTTCGCCCGGCTAATCCCGTTTGCAGGTTTCACGAACAGCATCGCCCCGGACTGTCATCCAGTCCGGGGCGATGCTGTTTTTGAAGCCCGCGTTGTGACCCGAAAGGTTGCTATCAGCCGTGTGCGACCTGCGCCAGAATCTCGTAGGACCGCAGCCTGTCCTCGTGCTCATACATGTCGCACGTGAAGATCAGTTCATCGGCATCGGTCTGTTCAAGCAGCACATCCAGTTTGGCGCGGATCTTGTCCGGGCCACCCACCATCGCCAGCCCCAGGAAGCTTGCCACCGCTTCACGCTCGTGCGGCAGCCACAGGCCGTCCATGGACTCGACTGGCGGGCGCTGCATCAGACTGTGCCCGCGCATCAGCGCCAGGATGCGCTGGTAAACAGATGTCGCGAGGTATTCGGCCTGTTCGTCGGTATCGGCTGCCGACAGCGGAACGCCGAGCATCACGTAGGGTTTGTCGAGCACGGCCGATGGCTGAAAGTGATTGCGATATACACGAATCGCCTCATGCATGTAACGCGGCGCAAAATGCGACGCGAAGGCATACGGCAAACCGCGCATGCCTGCCAGTTGAGCACTGAACAGGCTCGAGCCCAGTAGCCAGATCGGCACGTTGGTGTCTGAGCCAGGAACAGCGATCACTTTTTGATCAGGCGTACGCGGCCCCAGATATTCCATCAGCTCGGTGACGTCATCCGGAAAATCTTCGGCGCTGCCGGAGCGTTCGCGGCGCAGGGCGCGAGCGGTCATCTGATCGGAACCTGGTGCGCGACCCAGCCCCAGATCAATTCGACCGGGATACAGGCTCGCCAGCGTACCGAACTGCTCGGCAACCACCAGCGGCGCATGGTTGGGCAGCATGATCCCACCAGCCCCGACACGAATGGTCGACGTGCCGCCTGCCAGGTAGGCGAGCAGCACCGAGGTCGCTGAACTGGCGATGCCGTCCATGTTGTGGTGCTCGGCCACCCAGAAGCGGTTGTAACCCAGCTTTTCAACATGCTGGGCAAGGTTGAGCGAGTTGCGCAGGGAATCGGCGGGCCCTTTGTCGTGGCGCACCGGCACCAGATCAAGGGTGGAAATTTTTACATCTGCCAGACGTTTCATAGGCCGGGGTAGCTCCTCGAATTGTGATGGGCTGGCTGCTAGAGCTGCCCACGATGAAACAGCAGTGCGGGCGCAAGTCTGGCTTTTCAATGGCAGGCGGATAAAAACCTACTTAAACGCTTGGTCTTTCCGACGGTTGAACTTTCCAGAGCTGTCTATCCTCAGAACCTTGTAACAGCATTGATCCAAATTCATCCCAAGAAGGAGCCACCATGAGCATCGTCAAGAAAGCATCCGCCCACTGGGAAGGTGATCTGAAAAACGGTATCGGCAGCATTTCCACGGAAACCGGCGTGTTGAAAGAAGCGCCTTACGGCTTCAAGGCTCGTTTTGAAGGCGGTAAAGGCACCAACCCTGAAGAATTGATCGGCGCGGCCCACGCAGGCTGCTTCTCGATGGCATTGTCCATGATTCTGGGCGGTGCAGGCCTTACTGCTGAGAGCATCGACACTCAGGCTGACGTGACGCTTAACCAGATTGAAGGCGGTTTTGAAATCAGCGCTGTGCATTTGACCCTAAAGGCCAAAGTGCCAGGCGCAACGCAGGAGAAGTTCGACGAACTGACCAAGCAAGCCAAAGAAGGCTGCCCGGTTTCCAAGGTGCTGAACGCCAAGATCACTCTGGATGCTACGTTGTTGAGCTGATCCACAGCGAGCTTTGCGGGAGCGCCTTGTGCGCTCCTTCATCTCCTGTATAAAGCTGACTTGCTTCATCGGTCATGCGTTCATTGGCGCATGGTTTGATTTTGATCAGGAGTCGAGCATGAAACGTTTTATTCTGGCAGTAACCTGCACCCTGCTGGCAACCAGCGCCCTGGCGGCGCCGAAATCCTGTGAAGAACTCAAGGATGAAATCGAAGCCAAGATCCAGGCCAACAACGTCACGTCCTACACGCTGGAAATTGTTAGCAACGAAGAGGCTTCCGATCCCAGCATGATCGTCGGCAGCTGCGACAACGGTACGAAAAAAATCATCTACCAGCTCAACGGTCGCTGATCAGATGCAGTGCCCCCCCCTCTTCTTCCTCCTCGGCCACCACCTTGCGCTCTGCATCGTAAAGCCAGGCGTCGACACTGTTCGCCAGTGAGCGTACCTCCAGCACATAACGCTGCCCGGCAGCGAAGTGGTCGTAACGAACACTGACGTAACACGTGATCTCGGTGTACTCGTCGCCGATCATCCCCATGCCGCCCGAGCGGTACTCGTAGTCATAACGCACCTGCAACTCATGGCTGCCCGGCGTCACCTGAAAGTAGCGGCCGTCGTAAGTGTTCTCGCCATCGAGCTTGTCGCCCATGATCAACTGGCCGGTGATGGTGCGCATGTCGACCCACGCCATGTCCGGATTGACGGTGGGCAAGGGGCCGGCGCATCCGGCGAGGGTGGCGAGAGTGAGTGCGGTTATCAGTATCAGAAGACGGTTTGGCACCGAGGTGTACCTCTGTTTAAAAAGGTTTAGTGGCAACCGTTGACATGACCTGCTGTTGGCCATTCATCCAGTCTGCAGAAACTGCGCAGCGTGTTTCGGTCAAGCGTTGGATAACGGCAAAATCGCTTCTCAGGTTTCGTGAAAAGATTGGTTCATGATGAGCAATTCGATTTCGAAGCAATCGGATTTGTTCGAGATCAGCCGCGATCTTTGCTCGGTGGGCAGATACAGTGAAGCACTTTTCGAGGTTTGGAAAAAAGCGGTATAGATAAGGAGTCCAGAGACGGCCTTCAAACCGTTTTGTGAACATTTTTTCCCAAAAGACGAATTTCAACTCCGCAATAACGGCCCCGGTTGTTCCACATTTCTGTCTGGCTCTTGCAAGCTCTTGTTTTGGCTTGAAAACCGGACCTGTAACATTGGGCAAGCTTTGCTCGAAGCCGGGACTCCAAGGCCACTCGGGGCCGTAAACCGAAGCGATTGCGTCTGCAACACCGTTACGAACAATCACCTCGCACAGGTGTAGCGGTGTAAGGAACGCTGCAGAGACGAGGGCGTTCCAGGCATACAAAGTGATGGCCTCATCAAGACCCGGGAGTATCAGTTTTTT
>NZ_LJQT01000466.1:0-8152 GCF_001400515.1 Pseudomonas meliae
CGGACAAGTCCGCTCCTACACACGCACTATTGCTACAGGGTGAAGCACGCCAGCATCGTAAGTTGTCCTGTTGGTCAGTTATTTGCATTGCTCGGGCATGCACTCCAACAAGACCGCAAGGAGCTAGACCCGATGCACCTGACCAACCCACGTCGTCCTCTGAAAAAACTGCTGTGTGCCATGGCCGCCGTTGTCGGCATCGGCTCCAGCCTGCTCGCCTCGGCAGCCGATCCGCTGAAAGTCGGATTCGTCTACATCGGCCCCATCGGCGACCACGGCTGGACCTATCAGCATGAACAGGGCCGTCAGGCGATGGTCAAGGCGCTGGGTGACAAGGTGACCAGCAGCTACGTGGAAAACGTGCCGGAGGGCGCGGACGCCGAGCGGGTTATCCGCAACATGGCCAAGGGCGGTTACGACCTGATTTTCAGTACCTCGTTCGGCTACATGAACCCCACGCTGAAAGTCGCCAAGCAATTCCCCAAGGTGAAATTCGAGCACGCGACCGGCTACAAGCAGGACAAGAACATGGGCACGTATCTGGCCCGCACCTATGAGGGTCGTTACGTGAGCGGTTACATCGCCGCGAAAATGACCAAGACCAAGAAAATCGGTTATGTCGCTTCATTCCCGATCCCTGAAGTGCTGCGTGACATCGACGCCATCCAGCTGGCGCTGAACAAATACAACCCGGGCACCGAGATCAAAGTGGTGTGGGTCAACTCCTGGTTCGATCCGGGCAAGGAAGCCGATGCTGCCAACGCACTCATCGATCAGGGCGTTGATGTGGTCTTCCAGCACACCGACAGCCCTGCGCCGATCCAGACCGCCGAGCGTCGTGGCGTCTATGCAGTCGGCTACGCTTCGGACATGGCGCACTTCGGGCCGAAAGCGGTACTGGCTTCCATCGTCAACAACTGGGGCCCGCATTACATTCAGGCCGCCGAGGGTGCCATCGCAGGCACCTGGAAACCACAGGATTACTGGGGCGGCCTGAAAGAGGGTACGGTCGAGTTGCCAATCAGCGACGTGGTACCTGCTGATGTGAAGGCTGAGGCGCAGAAGATCATCGCCAGCATCGAAAGCGGCGAATTCCATCCGTTCACCGGGCCGATCAAGGACCAGAACGGTACCGTGAAAATTGCTGACGGCGTGGTTGCAACCAACGCTGAGCTGGCGTCGATAAACTATTACGTCGAAGGGATCAAGGCCGAACTGCCTAAATAACCGCCTGGCGTCTCGTGCCTGCTTCGGCGGGCACGCTCATCGACAGCGAACACCACATGATTTCCAGGACCGTTAATGGACCAGCTTCCCGTCATCGACATAGCCCCGCTCTACGGCACCGACCTTGAGGCCTGGCAGGATGTCGCCCGGCAGATCGACAGTGCCTGTCGGCAATGGGGTTTCTTTTATATCAAGGGCCACCCGATCAGCGCGCAACGCATCGAGCAGGTGCAATCGGCAGCCAAAGACTTTTTCGCTCGTCCGGCAGCCGAAAAGCTCATCATCGATATCACGCAAAGCACCCATCATCGCGGCTACGGTGCCATCGCTACAGAGCAACTGGACCCCAGCCTGCCGAGCGACCTGAAGGAAACCTTCGACATGGGCCTGCATCTGGAGGCAGGCCATCCCGACGTGCTGGCTGGCAAACCATTGCGCGGGCCCAATCGGCACCCGGACATTCCCGGCTGGGAAAGCCTGATGGAACAGCATTACCTGGACATGCAGGCATTGGCGCAAACCCTGCTGCGCGCCATGACCCTCGCGCTGGGCATCGAACGCGATTTCTTCGATCAGCGCTTCAAGGACCCGGTCAGCGTGCTGCGCATGATTCATTACCCACCGCGTGATACGGCGACCTCGGCCGAGCAACAAGGCGCAGGCGCGCATACCGATTATGGCTGCATCACCCTGTTGTATCAGGACACGGCGGGCGGCTTGCAGGTACGCGACGTGCGGGGCGAATGGATCGACGCACCGCCGATTGACGGTACGTTCGTGGTCAATCTCGGCGACATGATGGCGCGCTGGAGCAACGACCGTTATCTGTCCACGCCGCACCGGGTTATCAGCCCGCTTGGCGTCGACCGCTATTCGATGCCGTTTTTCGCCGAACCGCATCCCGACACGCGTATTGAATGCCTGCCCGGTTGCCAGAGCGAAAGCCAGCCAGCGCGCTATTCTGTTACCACCTGCGCCGAGTTTCTGCTGTCGCGCTTTGCTGATACCTATGCTTACCGCCGCGATCAGGAGGCAAGTTGAACGTTCGGTCAGGTTTTACCCTGCGCAGCGACGTGCATCTGTAGAATGCCCGCGATCTGCACCTGATGAGAAAAGAATATGTACGACTGGTTGAACGCCCTGCCCAAGGCAGAACTGCACTTGCACCTCGAAGGTTCGCTGGAACCCGAGTTGCTGTTCGCCCTGGCAGAGCGCAACAAAATTGCCCTGCCGTGGAATGACGTCGAAACCCTGCGCAAGGCCTATGCCTTCAACAACCTGCAGGAATTCCTCGATCTGTATTACCGCGGTGCGGACGTTTTGCGCACAGAGCAGGACTTCTACGACCTGACCTGGGCTTACCTGCTGCGCTGCAAGGAACAGAACGTTATCCACACCGAACCGTTCTTCGATCCGCAAACCCACACCGACCGTGGTATCCCGTTTGAAGTGGTGCTGGCCGGGATTACCGGTGCGCTGAAAGACGGCAAGTCGAAGCTGGGCGTCGACAGCGGTCTGATCCTGAGCTTCCTTCGTCACCTGTCCCAGGAAGAAGCCGAAAAAACCCTCGATCAGGCGCTGCCGTTCCGTGATGCGTTCGTCGCCGTGGGCCTCGATAGCTCCGAGATGGGCCACCCGCCAAGCAAGTTCCAGCGCGTATTTGATCGCGCCCGCAGCGAGGGCTTCCTGACCGTCGCCCACGCCGGAGAAGAAGGCCCGCCGGAATACATCTGGGAAGCACTGGACCTGCTGAAGATCGAGCGCATCGACCACGGTGTACGCGCCATTGAAGACGAGCGACTGATGCAGCGCATCATCGACGAACAAATCCCGCTGACCGTCTGCCCGCTGTCCAACACCAAGCTTTGCGTGTTCGACGACATGGCCCAGCACAACATCCTCGACATGCTCGAGCGCGGCGTGAAAGTCACCGTCAACTCGGACGACCCGGCCTACTTCGGTGGCTACGTGACCGAAAACTTCCATGCGCTGTACACGCATCTGGGCATGACTGAAGATCAGGCAAAACGTCTGGCACAAAACAGCCTGGATGCACGCCTGGTCAAGCCCTAAAAAGAGGGATTGAGCGAGTTACATCCATCGCTGCTCATGCTCTGCGTCGCAGAGGACGCAAAGCGTCCGGAACTGCATACCAACGCGGAGCGTTGGCACGATAGTGGTGGGGCGGGCATGCACATCCATCGTTCCTAACGCTTCGCGTGGAAATGCCTTTCGCGACACTCTGCGTCGCAAGAGGACGCGAAGCGTCTGGAACTGCATGCAAAAGCACGATAGTGGTGGGGTGGGCCACACCTGCGGTTCCCGTCAGGCCGCCGCCGCGATCTTGCTTATTTCCCGCTGCCCACTGGAGGAGACCTGCAAGGTGCTGGGCTCCTCGGTGGTGCGCAGCCAGCCCATTTGAAAGAATAACTGCAGTAGCCCTGCCCCCAGCGCGCCGCCCAGGTGCGGGTTGCGATCATTCCATTTCGGGCAGGCACATACCGTTTCACGCTTGCGCTGTGCCAGCGCCGGTATGTAAATACCGCGCTCGGCAAAACTGGCCACACCCTTGCTCGTGACCTCGACACGCTTCTCTTGCTGTTCTATCCAGCCCGCTTCCAGAAGGCGCTGATAAAGCTCGGCGGCCATTTCGCCGCCCAGATGATCGGAGCAGATTCTTGCACGGCGTAGCGGCAACGGCGGCATAGGCTGAGCAAACCTGCGGCTGATCTGTTCGGCACTGGCCAGCGAGGCACAGGCCAGAGCTTCTACAGCGGCCCCCACTTCCGGCGCGGCGAGGCGAAAGAAGCGCTTGCGACCCCGCGCCTCCTGTTTCAACAAACCGCCGCTGGTCAGACGCGCCAGGTGCGCGCCTGCAGAAGAAGTCGAGAGTCCCGCCAAAATCGCCAACTCATCGGCAGGACGAGCAGTACCATCCATCAGTGCCCAGATCATTGCGCTGCGCTTGGGGTCGGCCAGCAATGTTGCGATCTGGCTGATGCAAGGTCCGTATTCCATGTGTTCACTCCCTGTTGAAACATTCATCTATCGTGATGACTGGGTGAAAGCAATCACGCCTCGGTAGAGTTGAACGTGGTTCTTATATGAAATGACAAGTATAAACTCTATGCCCTTCGGCCCCAGTGGGCGAAAAACGATTCGTACAAACTGTTGTTGTACAACAGCTCGAAAAAACCCACGTTTCTCTCTCGCCCGATCGGCAGGAAGATCTTCCTGCCTTAACGGCGACCCCCCTCTAGCAAAGGGGTTTCGACCATTACTTCAAAAAGAGATTGAAAAAACAAGCGTAATACCCATGACAAAAACGCCAAAACCACTCAACAACAGTCAGTTTTAACTTCGCCTGAGAGTTGAAACTTTGCACCGTTGAAACACTTTCAAATATTATATTTTCCGACACTTCCGAAGGTTATTTCCTACCCGGACGTGGCTATTAAAACAAACCAACGGGCGACGGACCTACAGCCTGTTGCTTACAACGTGACCTGAGCATTTCCAGCAACAGAATGACCGGCTTGCTGAGCTGCGCCCGGTGCGCGCATAACAGGTTCAGCGGCGCTCGCTCGCCGATCAAATCTGGCATCAATACTTTCAGGTGCCCGGCCCGTACATCTGCGGCGACGTCCAGCCAGGATTTGTACGCCACACCTTCGCCCGCTACTGCCCAGCGGCGCACTACATCTGCGTCGTCACTGAACCGGTTGCCGCTGACCGTCAGGCTGATTTCGCGCTTGCCATCATTCAGCGTCCAGCGGTCATGCACACGGTCCCCGAGCATGAACAACAGGCAGTTATGCTGCGCCAGTTGCTCAACCTGCTGCGGTTCGCCATGACGCTGCAGGTAACTCGGCGCGGCACACAACACCCGCCGGTTGTCAGGCAACACCGGCAATGCGACCAGGCTTGAATCCTCCGGCTCGCCGTAACGCAGCGCCACATCGACCGGCTGGCGGAACAGGTCGGCAATACGATCACCCAGCAACAGGCGCACGGTCAGTTGCGGATGTTGCTGTTGAAATTCGTCGAGCCAGGGCAAGAGTACGTTACGTCCCAGATCCGACGGTGCCGAGAGTTGCAACACGCCTTCACAACGGTCCTGACTGCTGGCCAGCAGGCGCCGCCCCTCTTCCAGACTGCCCAGTGCGGCGCGGGCATACTCCAGAAACCCCTCGCCTTCGGCAGTCAGACGAAGGCTGCGGGTCGAACGTGCCAGCAAGCGCGCACCCAATTGCCGTTCAATACGTTTGAGCGCCGCGCTGGCAACCGCCGCAGACATGTCCATCACCCGCGCTGCGGCAGAAAGGCTGCCCAGGTCCGCTGCACGAACGAACAACTGCAAGTCGTCAAAACGCAACATCAATGCCTCGTATTATCAAAATAAAATTGAAAGAGCCTGCCGTTTTAGCGGGTTTTATCTTTACTGGAAATAGCCAATGATCTCTTCATCATTTTTCCCGAAGAGGCCCGTCATGAAAGCAATCGCGTATTACCACTCGCTGCCGATCAGCGACGCACTGTCATTGCAGGACATCGAACTGCCTGAACCGGTGGCTGGCGCTCGTGATCTGCTGGTCGAGGTCAAGGCCATCTCCGTCAACCCGGTGGACACCAAAATTCGCCAGAACGTCCAGCCCGAGGACGGCGCTCCCAAGGTGCTGGGCTGGGATGTGGCAGGTGTCGTGAAAGCGGTGGGTAGCCAGGTCACGCTGTTCAAGCCGGGTGACAAGGTGTTCTATGCCGGCTCCCTGACCCGGCCGGGTGGCAACAGCGAACTGCATGTGGTCGACGAGCGTATTGTCGGGCATATGCCGAAAACCCTGAGCTTTGCCCACGCGGCCGCGTTGCCGTTGACGGCGATCACTGCCTGGGAGCTGTTGTTCGAGCGCCTGCAGATCGCTCAGCAAAAAGGCGAAGGCTCGCACAGCCTGCTGATCGTCGGTGCAGCGGGCGGTGTAGGTTCGATCCTTACCCAGTTGGCACGTCAGCTGACCACCCTGAAGGTCATCGGCACCGCTTCCCGGCCTGAGACCGAAAGCTGGGTCCGCGAACTGGGCGCACACGAAGTGCTGAACCACAGCAAGCCGTTGAGCGAAGAACTGAAGCGCGTAGGCCTGAACCAGGTGACCCATGTGGCTAGCCTGACCCAGACCGAACAGCATCTGGACCAGTTGGTCGAGGCGCTCAAGCCACAGGGCAAGCTGGCGCTGATCGACGATCCCAAGTCACTGGATGTGTCGAAGCTCAAGCGCAAGAGCCTGTCGCTGCACTGGGAGTTCATGTACACGCGGTCGATGTTCGAAACCGAGGACATGATAGAACAGCACAACCTGCTCAACCGGGTGGCCGATCTGATCGACGCGGGAACGCTGAAAACCACCTTTGGTGAGCACTTCGGCAGCATCAACGCAGAGAATCTGCGCCGCGCTCATGCCCTGCTGGAAAGTGGCAAGGCCAAGGGCAAGGTTGTACTGGAAGGGTTCTGAACGCGATATGGTTGTGTCAGCGCATCGCGTGACTGACACAACCGTTGCGCCGAATCAGACAGGCTTCGCCTGTGCATCCCGCGTGCCTTGCGCACGGCGTGTCAGTACCGAAAGGCCGACTGTCAGCACACCGCACAGGCTGATAACCAACGCCATGGGTGTGGCCGTGCCGTCATGCAACAAGCCCACCAGGCTGGCGGCGATGGCGGCAACACTGAATTGCAGACAACCCAGCAGCGCCGAGGCACTGCCCGCACGCGCCCACTGGCCGCTCATGGCACAGGCTGACGCATTGGGGATGATGCACCCAAGGCTTGCCACGCAAATGAACAATGGCACCAGCAGCGGCCAAAGCGCTTCGGTGCGCAGCAAGCTGATCGCCAGCAACACCAGCGCCGCGGTCAGATAGATCCAGACCGTGCGTGACAGCAAAAATGCCGGCCCCGTCTTGCGCAGCAGACGCGCATTGATCTGCGCGACCAGAATGAAACCCGCCGCGTTCATCCCGAACAGCCAGCCATAATGCTCGGCTGGTACGCCGTACAGCTTGATGAACACGAACGGCGACCCGGCGACGTAAGCGAACATTCCGGCCATGGCAATGCCGCCCGTCAGGGCATGGCCGATGAAGACGCGGTCCTGCAGCAGGTTGACGTACTGGCGAAATGCGCCACTCAACGGCTGACGAGGCGTGCTGGCGGGCATGCTTTCCGGCAGCCCCAGTGCAACCGCCGCCAGGCAGGCACCACTGAAAAGCGCCAGGCTGACAAAGATCGATTGCCAGCCAAAGGTGCTGACCAGTACTCCGCCAAGCATGGGTGCCAGAATCGGAGCCAGGCCCATGACCAGCATCAGTTGCGAAAAGACCTTGGCCGACTCGACGGCATTGCACTTGTCACTGACGATTGCCCGCGACAACACTATCCCGGCACAGCCGCCCAACGCCTGAACGAAGCGCGCACCAATCAGCCATTCAAGGCTCGGCGCAAAAGCGCAGGCTATCGAGGCGAGCATGAACACGGTAACGCCGAACAACAGCGGAATGCGCCGACCGAACCGGTCAGCCACCGGACCATAGGCCAGTTGTCCCAGGGAAAGCCCGAGAAAGTAAGCCGCGAGGGTCAACTGAATATGTTTATCGTCGGTCCCGAAATACGAGGCCATGGCAGGAAACCCAGGAAGATAGAAGTCGATGGCCAGAGGGCCGAAGGCACTCAATGAGCCAAGGATAAGGATTGTGCGTAGATTCATCGGGTGTCCATTAACGGGTCCAGGGCAACGGGTTAGTCTAACCGGCTTACCTTGCAGAGAACGAAGGACAGGGTAATTAATTCAAAACTTTTCAAAGTTTACAGACAGGGAGACCGCTCCGGTCTCCCTGACCGGGAGTATCAGTTTTTTTGTGTTCGGGCTGGTTAGGG
>NZ_LJQT01000234.1:0-15016 GCF_001400515.1 Pseudomonas meliae
TGCAGCGCCTCCTTAGGGGCTTTTTCATGCTCAGGACGAGTCATTCAAGATGTTGATGAAGCTGGCGCCGAAGAAGCGGCGCAACCCGCGTAATTTCTACCTAGGTATCGCTGCGGTGCTCCTGGTTGCCGGGATTGGGCGCTATTTCTCGCTCAAGGCAGAGCAGGAGAAGGTGGCCCAACAGGCTCTGCTTGTCGAGCGCCTCGCCCAGTTGGACGCGACCCTGCCAAAGCAACTGGATGCAATTACCACCCTTGAGTACGTGGGTTTGAGGTACGGTGACACGATCTTCTACCGCTACAGGATCGACTTGCCAGCTAGCAGCCTCTCCGAGGAACGCAAGGCCAGCATGGAGGCGAGAATACGTCTTGGTCTGGACCAACTGGCCTGCAAGGAACCGCAGTTGCTGGCTATGATGCGCAGGTTCAAGTTTCACCAGGAGCATAGCTACCTGGCCAGGGACAGCACGCTCTTTTCCATTGAACTTCACCCTGAACAGTTGAGCTGCCCAGGGTGAAGCCGATAATGGGAGCCGTCGCTCGTTCTTCGCCTCACGCCATTCCCTGAACCGCAAGCGTTCAGCAACTCCGTCTTGCATGACTGAAACGGCATCCGCTTATGCGGCAGCAGTTGATCAACTTCACTCGGCTGCGGCGTCGGTAGGTATGTGAGGACATCCTTCAGATAAGTGTACGGATCATGCCGATTGAGCTACGTTGAGTGCAGCGCTGGCGATGGAGGCTCCGGCTTGCAGCTCCCAGCTTAAAGCTCCACCTCAACCTGAATCACTTCATCGGTGATTTCATCCAGCTGGCGAACCACTTTGTAGATGTGCCCGACAGCTTGCAGCGTGGGGCGAGGGATGTATTTGCCCACCTTGGCGCGGTACAGCGTTCTTGTCAGCCAGATGCTCTGCACCACCGGGATACCGGCCTTTTTGGCCCGAGCAATCAGCGCCAGCGCTTCCTCGTCCTCACCCTTGCAATGAATCAGCGGCAGAGGCGTCTCGCCTGGCCGGTAATACAGCGCCACCGCGTAGTGCGTCGGGTTGACCAGCAGCATGTCTGCTTCCTCCACCGGATTGGGGGCGGCGCTGGGCTCCTGGTTGAGGATTTCATGGGACAGTTGTCGACGATGGCCTTTGACATGAGGATCGCCTTCGGACTGTTTGTATTCTTTTTTGATGTCCTCGTGGCTCATGCGCAGCTTCTTGGCGTGAAAGTATTTCTGCATGGCGAAGTCGACCATGGCGACGACCAGCAGCAACCCCAGAATCACGCGCAAAATATGACGAAAGAGTTCGACCAATGCGTGCCAGTACGTCGTCAGATCGCTGTTGGCCAGCAGGATGAGAGCGCCCAGCGCGGGCTTGACCTGCATGTACAAGGTCGCGCCAATGGCAACAGCCTTGAGGATACTGAGCAGCAGGTTGAGGATGTTCTGCCCGGAAAACATCTGTTTGGCATGCGAGAAGGGGTTGATCTTGTTGATGTCCAGCTTCAAGGCCTTGGGCGCGAACAGAAAGCCGATTTGCATCCAGCTGCTGACCAGGCGCATCAACATGGCCATGCCGACGCTGCATAACGTGAAGCTGAGCAACACGGAAAGGCCTTCGCTGGCGATCAGCTCGACGGATGCAGCGAAGCTCCGGTCAATACCTTTGAAAGACAGTGCGAGCAAGGCCTGCAACCGGTCGACGCTGTCATCGGCCAGGCCCAGGGTGATTTCACTGACGACCATCAGTACCAGCAGTTTGCCAAGGTCCTGACTCTGCCCCACCTGACCTTTTTCGCGAGCGTCACGTATCTGTTTGGGGGTAGCCTTTTCGGTTTTTTCACTCACGGCACTTGCACCAGAAGCGCCAGCAGCGACTTCAGATCAACCAGCTTCAACAGTTGACCGGTGCCCAGCTCCAGCAGCGTTGGCAGGTAGATCAACAGAAAGGCCAGGCCGGCCATGCTTTTGGCTGGCATGGCCAGAATCGATACGTTCAGTTGCTGTGCATACAGGCCGATGATCGCAAACGCGGCTTCGATCAACAGTAGCAGGGCAATGAAGGGCGCGGCATACAACAGCATGTGTTGCATGGTCTGGTTGAGCTGTTCCAGAAAGACGTCCAGACCGCCTGCGTTCATGCCCGGCAGCCAGGCAGTCGGTGGCCAGACGCTGTAGCTGTCCCAGATGACCTGAGTGATGAGTGAAAGACCGCCAGTGAGAATCACCAGCATGATCAGGGTTTCCTGAAACAAATCGCCCAGCGGTGTGGCGTCCGGACCGAGGGCCGGGTTCAACTGGCCACCGCTGAGCGCCCCGCGCTGACTGTCGAGCAGGGCGCCGACCGAGGCAAACATCCAGAACGGCGCATACAGCAACAGCCCCAATAGCGTGCCCAGTACCGCCTCTTTGATCATCAGGCCGCCGATGGCAAACCAGTTATCGTCAAGAGAACCCAGCGCGCGGCTGATTGCTGGGGCCGGGACCATCGCCAGCACGGCCACTACCGCATAGCGCAGCGGGCCTTTCAGGTATTTGAAACAGAAGGCTGGCACCAGAAGCATGCACGGCAGCAGGCGCGCCATCGCCAGACCCATGCCCAGCATGAATTGAAACGCTTCGTGGGCGTCGAAGGGCATTTAGTGATTGACCCCGGACCGTGCAATCAGGTCGAAAGCCATATTGATGAACTGAATCAGCTCGACGCCGATCCAGCGGCCGGTCATGGCCAGGGTCAGCCCGACCGCCCCGAGCTTGATGCCGAAGGGCAGCGTCTGATCCTGAATCTGCATGAGTGCCTGCAGCAGCGAGGTGAGCACCCCGACCAGCACAGCGACACCCAGCGGCGGAGCGGTCAGGATGACGACCAGAAACATGCCTTGCTTGAACAACGCCAACGCTTCCATGGCCGCCTCACATATACGAATAGAAGAGGCTGTCGAGCAGGCGGGACCAACCCGACACCAGCACGAACAGCAGCAGCTTGAGTGGCAACGACAGGGTCATCGGCGAGACCATCTGCATGCCCAGGGCCAGTAGCAGGTTGGAGACAATCAGGTCGATGACGATGAAAGGGATATAGATCAGAAAACCGATCTCGAAACCGGCCTGCAGTTCCGACAGCACAAAGGCCGGAATCGCCAGCAACAGGTCGTTTTTGTTGGCCTGATCGGCCATTTCCTTGGGCCACATACGCTGGGTATTTTCCAGCAGATGGGCGACCACATCCGGGTCGGTATTGCGCGTCATGAAGCGTTGCAGTGGCTCGATCACTGTTTTCAGACTGCTCTGCAGCTTGTCGGCGCTGCCCAGTTCCAGCGGGTGTTCATGGACCCGCTGCTGGATCTCATGCGCCACCGGGGCCATGACGAACATGGTTGCGGCCAGGGCGATGCCGTACAGGGCCATGTTCGGCGGCACCTGCTGAACGCCAATTGCGTTGCGGGTGATCAGCAGGGTCATGGCGATTTTCAGAAAGGCGGTGCAGACAATCAACAGAAAGGGGATCAGTGACAGCGAGCCAAGAAACAGCGCCAGCATGATCGGGTTTACGCCCTCCATGATCATGAGCGGGTCACCAGGCGGGTAATCTGCAGACCCAGGCGACCCTCGACATCCACCAGCTCACCCTCGGCCACCACCTGTTCGCCATGGCACAACGTCGCGTGCCCCGGCGAAATGCCGGTGACTTCAAGGATAGTCCCGGCATCCAGCCGGCGCAGTTCGGCGAGCGTCAGCCTGAGCTCGCCGCAATGCAGGGTCAGGTCCAGTGCCAGCGAATCGAGTGCCGGGGGCTCGTCCTGTTCTTCCTGCGCTGCGTGATCGTCCGGTTCGGCCGTCGCATACCCGGATGGCTCGCCGTCTTCTTCTTCGGACCAGTGCTGTTCAGTCGATGGGTCTTCATAGTCGTCGAGCATCTCGACATCTTCCTGATACAGATCTTCAGTACTCATGGTGGCGGTGCTCCTCATGACTGAGCCGCAAAAAAAGACGCTGCGCGTGCTGGTCGGTCTGCGCCGCCCATTGCCGTCCTGCCAGGCTCAGGAACCCTTGACCGGCGCTGTCGAACTGGCAGTGGGCGGGCAGTACCACGTCACCGGGGCGCAGCGAGGCGATTTGTTCCCGGGTCAGCGACATTTCACCGATGATCAGGGGGCTGGCCACTGACCAGGACTCGTCCACAGTGCGCGTGCGGGCTTGCCAGGACGCTGATCGCAGCAGCCTGAGCAGTGTGTCGGGCGTTGCATGCAAGTGCGCGTGAAGCTGCTCACCACCACGCCGTATCTGAACCCGGCAGCCCAGGGTGGGTGCTTGCGGTTTGTTGTGCAGGGGTTCGACCGGTGCCAGCAGTCGGGCAATGGTCGGGCTCAGACGTTGATTGAACAGCTGCCAGTACCAGGCTTGTTGCTCGCCCCCGAGCGTAAGGGGGATATCGCCCAGCAGGCTGAGCAGCGCTTCGGCGTCGCTCAGCAACAGGGGCCCGATGGCTGTGCTCAGCCAGACAGCACCTGCCGGTTCGCCTGTGTCGGCAAGCAGTGGCAACAGGGTCAGTTCGGCGTCCTGACCTGCGGCGCTGAAGCCCAGGCTCTGACCGGCACCCAGCTCACGCGTGGCCTGAGCCAGCAGGGCATCGACCTTGCGCAGACGCAGCGCGCTCATGCTGCAAGATCTTCATGCAGGTCCAGCTCAACGTCATGGCCGAGTGCCCGCGACAGTGAGTCACGGCATGCGCCGGTATGACCCTGCAAACGTTTCAGAACGTCGCGACGGGCGAAGCCCAGCTGGATGCTCCAACGGTGTTCGGTTTTTTCGGCATTGACGCGTACTGTCCCCAGGCTGGGCATCAGCAGGGTAAACGCCAGCGGGCCGGCGGGCTGTTCGGGCAAGCGCTGCGCCAGCTCGTCGATCAATTGGGTCGGTACATTTTCGGCGTGTGCGGGGAGGGCGATGCTGCTGCCGCCGAAACCTTGCTGATCAGGCTCTTCACCGACCTGAGGTATCAGCAGTTGGGAAAAGAACAGGCCGTCGGCGCTCTCCGGTGTCTCTGTCGCCGAACGGTTTTGTGCGAAGCGGACCTTCGGCATGTCGGTACGCGTTGTGCTGCCAAAAGCCGGTGGCTTGTCATCAGCCTTGTTCGGTGCGCGCTGCGTGGGCGCAGAAGGCGGTGTGGCATGCACTACGGGTGGTGCCGTTGGCGCTTTGGCCGGGTGTTTGATCGGTGCGGTCATCGTCACTTAACCTTCTTCGTTGAGCGTCTCCTCCATGCAGGCGAGTTTCTCGACCGCACGCTGAGACGCTTTGGCTTGCAGGCGCTTCTGCTCAAGCAACGCCTGCTGTTCGGCTACCCGCAATTGCTGTTGCTGCACGTCCTGCCGAATACAGGCCAGGCGGTCGAGCATGTGTTTTTCTTTCTCATGCCATCGGTCGATATCGTTCGGGCTGATGGTCTTTTCCAGGTGTTCCTGAGACAGGCCCTCGCGACGCCGCTTGTGGTTGTCACGTTCCTGATCCAGCGATGCCCGTGTTTTTGATAAGTGGTCGAGCATCGATTTCAGTTCCACCTGCGCGTGGCGATGAGCCCGTTCAGCGCTCGCCTGACGATGCTGGCGCAGCGGGGTCAGCAAGCTGATCACCTGTTCCAGTGCTGCTCGCTGCGGATCGTCTTCCAGTGTGTCTTCCATCGTTACTCCGGTAGTCTGGAAGTGAGCCGCAGCAACCCGTCCAGGGTTTCCTGCAAGGGCACCGGCTCACGCAGGTCCTGGCGCAGAAATTCGTTGATGTCGTCATTCAGTTGCACCGCGCAATCGGTCACCGGGTCTGCACCGGCCTGGTATTCGCCCAGCCGCAGGAGCATTTCCACTTGTTTGTAGGCAGCCAGTAGCTGGCGCAGACGATTGTTCGCTCGCTGGTGTTCGCGGCCGGTGACATTGCTGAGGATCCGGCTGATGCTGGCGGATACGTCAATGGCGGGGTAATGCCCGCGCTCGGCCAGCTTGCGGGACAGCACGATGTGCCCGTCGAGCAGTGAACGCACTTCATCCGCCACCGGATCGTTCATCGAGTCCTGCTCGATCAGCACGGTGTAGAGTGCGGTGATCGAGCCGTTCTCGCTCATGCCGGCGCGCTCGACCAGGCGTGGCAGCAAGGTGTAAACCGAGGGTGGCAGGCCGCCACGCCCCAACGGTTCGCCCGAGGCAATCCCTATCTCCCGCTGCGCACGGGCAAACCGGGTCAGGGAGTCGAGCAGCAACAGCACTTTCTGGCCTCGTGCGCGGAATGCTTCGGCGATAGCGGTCGCGGTGAACGCTGCGCGTGCGCGCTCCATGCTTGAGCGATCAGAGGTGGCACAGACCAGCACCGAGCGGGCGCGTAGGGTTTCGTCCAGTTCATGGTCGAGAAACTCGCGCAGCTCGCGGCCCCGTTCGCCGATCAGCCCGAAGACGATGACATCGCAGCCCATGTTGCGGGCCAGTTCGGCCATCAGTGTGGTCTTGCCACAGCCAGCACCGGCGAACAGCCCCACACGTTGACCCTCGCCCAGAAGAATGGCGCTGTCGATGGCGCGTACCCCTGTGGGCAGGGCGTTGGTAATGCGCGGGCGCTGGGTGGGCGGCAAGGCGTCGGCGATCACCGGCAGTGTTTCGCGACGATCATCCGACCCGGCAAAAGCACCGAGGCAATCACCGAGGCAATCACCGAGCAGTGGACGTCCGAAGCCATCCAGGACGCAGCCCAGCAAACTGTCGTCAACGCCAATCCTGTGGGCGATGCCCAGCGGGCGGATCGGAGCACCGACCTGGATTCCGTCGGGTGCGCCCAAGGCGCTGAGCAGCGTACATTCCTGAGTGAAACCGACGATTTCAGCCAGCAGAAAACTGCCGTCGGCTTTGCTCACCTCGCAAAGATCGCCCACCTTGGCCGCAGGAATCTTGCATTCCAGCAGAATCCCGCGCACTGCACTGACCCGGCCACTGACGCGCACGGCGCTGTAGTCACGCAAGCGTGCTGTGTGGGCGTCTTTCCACTGGCTCAGTGCAGCATTCACCAGTTCACCTCAATGTGCCGATTGCCGTCGAATTGCAGGCGCTGATTGTCGATTCGCGTCAGGCGCAAGCCATCCACCTCGTCACCCACATAAATACGGCGGCCGTCTGCAGTCACCAGATGCGCATGCGGGCCGGTCATGATTTGAACCACCACGAAGGGAAGGGCGCTGCGTGTGCTGGCGACGTTGTCGAACACCGTCACCGGCGACTCATAGCGGTCCTTGAAACGCTGCAGCATGCGTTGATAGACCAGCAGGGATTCCTCTTTGAGATCGCCGTTGAGCACCAGCCCCTCGGCTGTTTCTTCCACGCTGACATCGGTCAGCAGCCGGTCGCTGAGCATGGTGCCCAACTGATGGCGTACCGCATCCGCGCTGGTCAGGCGTATGCGTTTATCAGCCGCGGGTTTGATGATCTTTGCCGGTGTAGGAGATGTCTCTACCGGTGCTTCTGCTGTGACCGAGGCCATGTGGCCGGGGCTTTGGTCCATTGCAATGGCGGGCGGGCGGGTCAGGCTCCAGGCGCTGCCGATGACGCCCACCAGCAAGCCGGCGATGATCCCTGTGGTACGGATGAGCGATTGCGAGCGCGACTTGACCTTTTTCAGCGGCACATCATTGCGCACAGGCTCGGGGTCGGCCTGTGACTGTTTCGGGATGACCGCTGGCACTGAAGGCCACTCATCGCCTGCGGGCGAAACGCACAGCCACACTGAGCCCAACAAGAATGCAGTGTTGAGTGTCAGATCAATACCGGGCCGGGCGTTACCCTCTTCGTCGCACACCGCGCCTTCTTCAGCGTTCAGTGTCCAGCTGTCGTCCAGGCGTTGCAGGCGGCAATGCAGGCTTTCCACTCCTGCGTCGTCCAGTGCCAGATCGTGTTGCGCGGCAGAGCCAATCGACCATTGCTCGCCCACCAGTGGCAAGGCTGCGCCTTGGTGCTGACCGTTCAGTACGCGTAATTCAAACATCTGAAAGTCTCCCTTTGCTCAAGCCTGAAAGGCTCAAGCTGCGTGCTCGTTGTCCATTGGCTCAAGATCGTCTTCAAGGTCGAAGCGACCCATTACCTTGACCTTGGCCGCGTTGCTGATTTCTGCGAAAGACAGTACGGGAACGTGATAGAACTCCTCCCTCAACAAGGTCCGCAGTGGGCTGCGCAGGTCCTGCGCGACCAGCAGTACCGCCTGTTCGGGCGCGCGCACCGGAAATGCGATATTCATTTGTTGCACGAGCATCTGGCTGATCTCGTTACTCAGTGCGAAGAACGTTTCGGTCTGTGTCTGGCGCAGACCGTCGCGCAGCAAGCCCTCGCTTTCCGGCGTGAGCAGCCACACCTGCAGGCCTTCGGCACCGCAATACTGGTGGTAGATCTGCGATTTGAGCGCGATGCGCACGTAGTCGGTCAGCACGTTGGTATCGCGTTCATGCTGGCAATGCTCGATCAGGGTCTCGGCGATCAGCCGTATGGCTCTGAGCGGTACGCGCTCCGACGCGAGACGTTGCAGAACCGCCGAGAAGCGCGTCAGCGTGAGCACTCGCTGTATCTCTTGTGAAAGCTCCGGCTGCTCGGATTCCAGCCAGCTGAGGATGGCTTTGGTCTCCTGCAAGCCGATGAACTGAGGCGCGCAGGACTGCAATGCGCGTTCCATGCGTTCGACGATCAGGGTCATGGCGCTGACCGGGTTCAGCTCACCGCACTGCTCGGCGGGCAACCACACCCATTGATCTTCCTGGCGGTCGGTATTGCCCGGAATCGCCGCCGGGAGGTTTTCACCACCCAGTTGGCGGGCGTCCACGGCGACATGGGACTGGGTAAATGTCGCCTTGAGCATGGGTACGTCGTAGACGGTGAAGCGAAACTCGTCCGGAGGAAGATGATCGGCATGTTCAATGATGAACGACGGCAGGGTCAGACCGTATTGCACCACCAGTCTATTGCGTCGCCGACGTATTTCGCTGATCAGTGCCTCGATCTGTGCGCTGTCCTGGCCTGGGTGAAATTGCAGGACGAACTGCCGGCTGGGTGAGAAGGTACGCAGGTCTTCCTTGCCGTTCATTTCCGGGGCGACGGCAGTGGCGCGTTGTTCGTCGGGCTTGGGTCTTGCCCGTTGCAACTGCAGCATGCCACCGGCACCGCAGATGATCGCGATGGTGATGAATACTCCCGTGGGCATACCCGGCAGAGCCGCGAAGCCGAGCATGGCCACTGCGGCGATGATCCATGCCTTGGGCTGGCTGGTAATCTGTTCGGCGATTTCACGGCCAATGTTGGCCTCCGCGCCAGCCTCGGTATTGGGTACGCGGGTGATGATCATGCCGCAGGTTACGGAGATCAGTAGCGCCGGGATCTGTGCAATCAGGCCGTCACCGATGGTCAGCACGGTGTACAGCTGCAACGCATCGCCCGCGCTCATATTGTGCTGCAACACGCCGATGGAAATACCGCCGATCATGTTGATGGCAACGATGATCAGGCTGGCAATGGCATCACCGTTGACGAACTTCATCGCGCCGTCCATAGCACCGAACAACTGACTTTCCTTGTTCAGCTCAGCGCGGCGATTGCGCGCCTCCTGAACGGTTATCAGGTTGGCACGCAAGTCACTGTCGATGGACATCTGCTTGCCGGGCATAGCGTCCAGCGTAAACCGCGCGCCGACCTCGGCGACCCGTTCCGAACCTTTGGTGATAACCAGAAAGTTGACCACTGTCAGGATCAGAAAGATCACCAGGCCCACCGCCAGGTTGCCACCCACCACGAATTGGCCGAAGGCTTCGACAATGTGCCCGGCGTCCTGATTGAGCAGGATCAATCGTGTTGTGGAAATCGACAGCGCCAGACGAAACATGGTGGTCAGCAACAGCACGGCCGGAAAGGTCGAGAATGCCAGCGGTCTTGGCAAATGCATCGCCAGCATGATCAGCAGGCACGATATACAGATGTTCACCGCGATCAACACATCAACCAGCCCGGTGGGCAGGGGGGTGATCATCATGAAGACAATGGCGATGACGAAGAATGCGCCGACCAGCTCTGACCGGCGCATGGCCGACAGGGCAATCATGTTCAGAAAGTTGATGACTTGATTCATCCGGCAAGCCCCTCAAAAAGCTGCTTCTGTTCCTGTTGAGTCAGTTCTGCCATCAGGGTGAGCAGGTTATTCAGCGCAGCCTGGCGGCTTTTCATGTCCTTCCAGAGCAGGATGGGCAATTGCATCAGCATCGGCCGCAAGCCATTGAGAAATGCCAGCTGGTTCTTGAGCCTGGCACCGCCGATGTGTTGAGTCAGTTGCAGGGTCTGGTTCACGTTCATTCCATTGGCCGTCAGGGTCAGCAAGTGTTTGAGAAAGGCTGGCGGATCCACCTTCAGGTCAGGGTTCTTGTTGCGCATGCGCCCAAGCAGGTGTTCACAACCGCGCAACAACGTCGTCACGTGGCGTGCCGTGGTCAGCCCGTGCATCAATGTGCGCAGCTGTTCATGAGATGCCGAAGGGGTAATCGCCGAGAGATCGTCGGCAATGGCTCTGCGCATGTCGCGCAGATTGAGGTCGAAGTCTCCGGTCTCTTCCTGCTCGTTGATCAAGGCTTCGATCAGGCCGGTCACGTTTGGCTGTCCGGAAACCGCTACGCCATAAAGGTTGCGCAACGCGGCACGGCGTTTGTTGTCGACGTTCTGCCGCCCGAACGCCCTGGCAGTATTAATGCCTGCCCGGGCGTGTGGTCCGAACTTGCGTCGCAACTGTTTCAGCGTTTGGGTGAGCGCCACGTACTCGCCTTCAGCGCCATCTTCCTCAGCCTGTTTGCGTGCCGCTTGCAGCACCACGTGGGCCTTGGCCGCATCGCCATCGGCAAATTCCAGAACCTGTTCCAGTTCTGTGTCGTTCTCTTGCAGCAGTTTTTTGCGCAGCAGCCTCGCGGCGTTATCCAGACCGGTATCGTTGGCGCTCATCAACAACTGATAGAGCTCACCCAGTTTGACGGCCCGTGATTGCAGTGCATTTCTGCTTGCGATCAGTTCGCGCTGGCGCAGTATCCGGCTGTTTTGCACCAGTGCTGCGGCGAAGCGCGAGACCTGTTGCGATGACGTGCCTTTTTCCGACGACAGGGTCCCGGGAATCGCTCGCGCAGCGGGCGTGACGGCGCGAATCGGCGTGACCGTGTGGGTTGGCAATATAGGCGGGGCGACGATTTTCATAGGACGGTTCTGAGCCTGGTCATGACCGCTGAGTGGGGCCTGGCCAGGATTCGGTTCCCTTGTAAAAGGGGCTGACGCGTTTGTGCCAAAAGCTGTAGTGATAAAAACGGCGTTGCGCAAAAAAATGTATTACAAAGAATTACAAATTTTAAAATAATTATATAAATCAGTAACTTAAATAATTATTTTGGCTGGCACGGTTATCGCTATAGGGCTTGCACACCATTAAATTAAGGTAAGCCCATGTTTCCGAACCTAGTGATCCTTGATGCAACCCAGCCACGCCAGGACTCTTCGTCTGCCGGTATCCGTCAACTGACGGCTGATCAGATACAGATGCTCAGAGCGTTCATTCAGAAGCGCGTAATGAACCCGGATGATGTCGATGACATCTTGCAATGCGTATTTCTGGAGGCCCTGCGCAACGAGCACAAGTTTCAACATGCCAGCAAGCCGCAGACCTGGTTGTGTGGTATTGCGTTGAACCTGATCCGTAATCACTTCCGCAAAATGTATCGCCAGCCCTATCAGGAAAGCTGGGAAGACGACGTTCATTCAGAGCTGGAATGGAATGGCGATATCACTCATCAGGTAGACGGGCACAGGCAATTGGCACGCGTCATCGCAGCCATTGATTGCTTGCCGTCGAACATGCAAAAGGTCCTGGAAGTGTCGCTGGAGATGGATGGCAATTATCAGGATACGGCGAACACGCTCGGCGTTCCGATTGGCACTGTGCGCTCGCGACTGTCCCGGGCACGGGTGCAATTGAAGCAGCAGATTGACCCGTTCGCCTGAGTGGATATCTGTCTGGAACCAACTCGCACGCAAAACCACACAGTTGCCATCCTTCACCACTTGGATGGCAACCATGCGTATATCCAGTTCTCCCAGTCCTGCCCTCGGCAGCATCGTGAATCAACCCACCTCTGGCGAACTGGCTGCTGAGACGCCATTAGCCAAAGCCTCGCTCACGCAGAGCAGCGCAGGTGGTGATCAGGCCTTTGTGCAGTTCGGCCAGGCCAACGACAATACATCTTTCTTTTCTGATGCCGAGCAAAGCGGCTCATCGCTGATGAGTCTGCTGACTCGCAGCAGTAGTAGCGAGAGCACCTCCAGCGTTGATCAGGACAGTGATCAGGTGTCCCCAATGACATCGGTCTCAACAGCCAGCGCGTCACCTGCGGCGGCTGCCTCCGACCCGGCAAATGCTCCCAGCGCTACTGATGCCGCGTTTCTCGATAACTCCGAATACTCTTCGCCCGAGGCCCTCAAGCGCTGGGATCCGATGGTTGCCCATCTGCCGCCCGAAGAACGCGAGCAGGCGGCAAAAGAACTCAACCGGCCGATTGCGGCCGCCTGGATGGCCAGAGAGCACGGCCCCAATGCTGACAAGGCGATGGCGTTCATCAACGCCAACCCTGCGTTGAAGACGGCTGTGGACGTCGGCAAGGATGGCGGTAATGCGGATGGGAAAATCACCAACAAAGACCTCAAGGCGTTCGCCAAAAATATGGAGAAGGCGGCCGACAATGCCGACAAGGACTTGGCCAAGTACATGGAAGATAACCCCGGCGCTGATCCTCAATCCCTTGAAATGGTGCGCAGCGCAGCGGTGATGCGCGCCAATATGCCGTTGGCGACGGCAGCCGACCCTCATCATGCCGTTGGGGCGCCGGACAAAACCGATGTCGATGGTAATGTCAGCGCCGAGGGTCTGAAAGCGCTGATTAAAAGTAACCCAGGGTTGTCAGGTACGCTCAAACAGTCGTCCAACATGTGGTCACAGGCGGGCTTCCTCAGCCAGGTGGATGAAGCCGGTCTGACCGGGCGCAAGAAGGCTGCACATAGCCCCGACCAGGTGTTCGATGCGTCCAATATGAGCGAGTGGATCAGGAAGAGCGCCCCCAAAAATGGTGGCCAGTTCGCCAGCATGCTCAGCGACGCCGCGACGTTGAATTCGGTAGCCGGTATCGATATCAGCAAACTCAACGGTCAGGTTTTCGAGAAGCCCAAGGCTTACACCGGCGCGCAGAAGGCCGCTGTGATGATCAAGTTGCAGCAGACTCAGCAGAGCGTGATAGCCGGGCGGGATTTGCGCAATACCGAGAAGACCGAGGCGGGCCTTAATGAGCGAATCGCTCAGTTGCAAGCCGATCCCGATGTTCAGGAGTACCTCAACAAAAGCATTCCCGAACAGGAGCGCAGCCTGGTCAGCAGCGATTCGGCGCTGCAAAAGGCCGTGACTGAGCAGGTTCAAAACGTCAACAGCGGAAAGGCCTTGCAAACCGACCTGGCAACCGCAGACAAGGCCGTCGGCAAACACAACCCCGACCCCGATTACAGCGGCGCCATCACCGGCCTGTCGGCTCAACTGCAACTGCAAAAAGACCTGTTTCCCGATGCCCAAGTGCCCACTGCCCAGCAAGTATTCAACAACCAGCCTGATGAAGTGCAAACGAAGATTGCCGATTCCTACGTTCGCAACTTCAGCGAAGGTGGCGCACTGAAGCAATTGCTCGGCCAGAAAAAGGCCGATGCCAGCGAAGCCCTGCAAACCGCAGACAACCAGAAAGCGGCCTATGAAAGTGTGCTGCCCGCTGATTTCGTTGAAGGCGAGCATGAAAACTACACGATCAGCACATTGAATGAGCTGCAGAACTCCAAAAAAGGCCGCAAGTTGCTGGAAGGCAAAAGTGATGAAGAGGGCGGCCCCTCGCTGTTGGCTCAGCTTGCTGATGCCGGGGCGGGCGGCAAGGTGCTGAACTCAGTCATGGGCTTTGCATCGGTATCCACCATGCTCGCCAACGGCGACAAGCTTGGCGCGACGCAGGCCATTTACGACAGCACGAAGCTGGGCGCCGAGGCGATCAAGGGAGGGGTCGACGCCGGGGCGAAGATGATGGGCCGCGAGGCCTCCGCCGGTCTCGGGCGTCTGGGCGGGCAGATGATCGGCCGCGCTGTCGGCCTGGTCGCCGGCGAAGCCACAGGGCTTGCCGCAGGCGCGGCACTGGGTGCTGCAATCCCGGTTATCGGCTGGGCCATCGACGGTGCCATGGCCTTGGGCTTTGGTATCTCGGCGATCATTGATGCGGTCAAGAAGCACAAGGCGCAGAAGGCGTTCGATCATAACGTTGACCCGGTGCTGGATCAGTTCGGGATTGACCGGGCGCATTGATGCAATGGAGCAGGGCGGCGGCCTTATCTTCCGTCCTGGTCCGTGAATGCATTGTTTTGCAGGCTTCGATGATTAATACCCTGCCTGGGGAAGTGATTTATCGACCTCGTCAATTCGTACATTTTTCAGCACGCCGAGGTGTATTAATGACTGACCGATTATACAAAACTGTTCTTGCTGACTTATCAACGTCATTGACGATGCAACCCTTGGTATTCGACGACACAGGCGCTTGTGATCTGGTGGTCGATGAAGAGATTGCGCTGAAAGTGGTCGTGGACCACGTATTCCAGCGCCTGCTGCTGATCGGGCTGATGGACATTTCCCCTGATCTTCCCTTGAAGCGTTTGTTGAGTGGCGCACTTAACCCTCTGTTCAATGATGGACCCGGGCTGGGGTGGCATGCAGGCAGCGAGCTGTATATCGGCTTTAAGGCAATTCCCAGAGAGAAGGTGAGTGTGGTGACGCTGAAGCAGGCGATCGCTGAACTTGTAGAGTGGATAAAAACGTGGCGCGACGCGCATTGAAAGAGGATGAGTCATGAACCCGATACAAACACGTTTCTCTAACGTCGAAGCGCTTAGGGAGCCGCTGATTTATTCTA